>JABICL010000037.1 GCA_018652265.1 Candidatus Peribacteria bacterium | reverse complement strand
GAGATAAAATCAAAAGCTCCTCCTATTCCCATTGCAATTTTTACACTAGGTAATTTTTCTAAATTCCTAGAAATCCACATGTCTTGAGCAGGAGCACCGTAAGCTACAAATAATAGAGTAGGGGAGCAGGAGTTAATTTTCTCCAGAATAATATTCTCATCTTCTTCTTTTGGAGATCCTGCATATGTTCCAACTATCTGAAGTGATGGATTTCTCTCTTTAAGGCGCTTGGAAGCTTCTTCTGCAATGCCAGTGGCTGCTCCAAGTAAAAATACACGCTCGGAGGTTCTTGCGCAGATATCTTGCATTATGTCTGTTCCTGTTACTCTTTCTATGCGATCCGCGATCCGCGATCCGCGATCCGATTCTTTAATAATTTTTCTAATAAAAAATACTAAACCTGTTCCATCTGGAATATTCAAATCAGATTCTTGTAATACTTTTTTAAATTCAGGATTGTTACGAGCTTCTACAAGCATCTCTGGATTTGGTGTCATCACATGGAATTGACCTGCGCTACGCAAAAATTCTTCTATTTTCAGAAGAGTAGATTTTCTTGTTAGCACGTCGATTGGGATATCTAGAATGTTTAAACGCACGTTTAGTAATATATCTGTTGGATTGTACAAAGGGAATCAAGGAAATCGAGGAAAACCAGGGAATCAAGGGATTTTAACATTCCTTGTTTTCTTTGTTTCCCTTGTTTTCTTTGATTACTATTCATTATCTCCATCCACCTCCAAGGCGTCCTTAAGCTTATCTCCTCCATCCTTTATTTCTCCTACAGCATCTGATATTTGCTTAGCTCCTTCCTGCAATTGATCTGCTCGGTCTTTTAGTTCGGTAGCAGTAGATTTAACTGTGTTTGCAGCTCCAGAAAGAGATTCTGTGAGGCTGTCTTTAGCTTGCTTTGCCTGATCTATGCCCTCCTCTATAGAAGAGGTTGCACGATCAATTATTCCCTTAGCTCGTTCTTGCCTCTCGGATATAGACGAACATCCGATCAGTAAAATGCTTACAATAGCTACAGTGAGAAGAATATTTACCATTTTTTATTTAGGAATTTTCTTCAAATAGATTCATAAATGATCCACCTGATTTACTAATGCTATCTTTAATCTGATTTACATCTACATCGTGAATGGCCATAGAAGAAGATGCATTTTGCCCCACTTTATGATCTTCGTATGGAGGACTAAATGACAATGTTCCAGAAGCCATATTTGCATACAACATAATATGTGCGTCACATACTTCACATTTAAGCTGCATTACACTAAAGCCATCTCCTACCACCTTCAAAGACTCCATAGTTACGTCTACTTTCTTTCTACATTGTGGGCATTTGAGTTGCTCACGGACTTTGGTAAGTATTTGTTGGATAGTGTGTGGATCAATTTCCATGTCCGAGTATTGTACCACAGATAGAGCCAAATCACCAACTTGTCACTTTACCAGTTTTATTCTTATCCCTTTCTACTCTTACAAAGCCAGAGCATGGAAGTATCTTTAGATTTGCCTTTTTCTTCTGCCAATTGTCTAGCATCAGATTCATTCCAAGGGAGTCGCTAGCTATATGACTACATTGAATCATATTCACATGATGTTCTTTTGCCACTTCTAGCGTCTTTTCTGTTACATGCATAGAAAGAACAGTGCCTACGCCTGCACTTGCTTGAATCTTCATAAGGTCTTCTGGACCATTTGTTCCTCCGGTAAATTCTGTGGCAAAAATTTTACCTGTTCTTGCTTCTTTTCCTCCATTTACCAAAATAGGTGGATTACCCATGCGAGCGTAATGTTTGTACTCTGGAATATCTGTTATTGCATTTATTACGTCCTCGAGCCTATCAAAAGTTTTGCCACATATATTCTTTTCCATAAATCTCCATACGAGATTATCTGCAGCTGTATGGCAGCAAAATAGTGGCGTCCTTAGTAATGCTGCAGCTTGAATAGTTCTGAAATGATTATTCGCATGAATAGATCTCCATATTCTGTCCATACTTGGCCTTAGCATTCCCTCTGCTTGATTTACTGGAACTCCGCACTGCGCTACTACATCTATTTGTACTGGCATAACCTTTTCTAGATCTGCAAGCGCACGTCCTGATGGATGATGAGCAAGAACTGCATCTATTTCTAACCCTTGTTTCTTAAGTTCATTTGCAAGAAGTAGTTCAGATGTGTCGATATCTATTCCTACCATTATGTTTTTAATATTTTCTTCTCCTGTTCCATATAGAATTCTGGAATCTAGATATGGATTCCATTTCTCTTCTTCGTCTAGATGTTCTTTTTCTTTTCCTTCCAATCTTTTATGTCTTGCCTCTACACGTTTAAGACTTTTTTTAATATCATCCATTGATCTAGGATCGGCCTCTATTCCGCCTTGTATTGCTAGTTTAAAAAGTTGATTTAGTTTCATACCACTAGATTATCACACTATAGAGAATTCTCCTTCCTCCATTTTTCTATCTCTGCATGATGCCCACTAAGAAGTACATCCGGAACTTTTAATCCATCAAATTCATCCGGCCTTGTGTAATGTGGATATTCTCTTTTTCTGTCTAAAGCTTTAGAAAAACTTTCTTCTAGTGCAGATTCTTCTTTTCCCAAGACTCCTGGAATGTGCCTACAAACAGAGTCTACTAAAACCATTGCAGGCAATTCTCCTCCAGTAAGAACATAATTTCCTATACTTATTTCCTCATCTATCCAACCTCCTTCCATTATCCTTTGATCAATTCCTTCGTAGTGTCCACATAGAAGAAGTAAATTTTTCTCGTTTGATAAAGTTTCTACCTTTTCTTGTTTCAGAGTTTCTCCTCTGGCAGATAAATATATTGAGTGCGTATTTTCTTTTTTAATCTCTTCTATAGCTTTCGAAATTACATCTACTCTCATTACCATTCCAGCTCCTCCTCCATATGGTTCATCGTCTACTTGTTTGTGTGTTCCTATTCCCCAGTTTCTTAAATTATGTATAGATATTTCGACTAATTTATCGTTTTGAGCACGTTGGATGATGCTCTCTGTGAGAGGCCCATTAAACATGCCAGGAAATAGTGTGAGAATATCTATGTGCATAATTGCTTGTACAAGCGAAATACTACCATTCTATTCATGTTTATCTCTACTCAAGAATGGCTTTTTTTGCTATAA
This sequence comes from Candidatus Peribacteria bacterium, assembly GCA_018652265.1. GTDB lineage: Bacteria > Patescibacteriota > Gracilibacteria > Peribacterales > Peribacteraceae > JABICL01. The sequence continues at coordinate 19,360 of JABICL010000037.1, read as the reverse complement.
TAAGACGATATGCAGATAAATGATTTACTCATTCAATCAAAGGAATTAAAGGCATCAGATATTCACTTATTTGTAAGCAAGCCACCGATTGTTCGTATCGATGGTGTTCTTATGCCCATTTCAGAAGAGGCAGCACCACTTACATCAGAAGAGGTACATAGTCTTATAGATCAGATTCTGGATGAACTTCAAAGAGTTAGATTTGATAAAGAAAAAGAAATAGATCTAAGTTATCAGATTCCATCTGGAGATAGGTTTCGTGTTAATTGTCATTTCGAGAAAGATAATGAAGGAATGGTTGCACGTTTAATTCCAGAAGAAATTCCTACTATGGAAATGGTTCATATGCCAGAAATAGTTTCTGATCTTATAAAACAGACAAAGGGAATTATTCTAGTAACTGGGCCTACTGGATCTGGTAAATCTACAAGTCTTGCTGCAATGATTAATGAGATTAACGAAAATCAAGCAGTCCATATGATTACACTGGAGGATCCAATAGAGTTTCTATACAAATCAAAACAGTCGGTTATAAGGCAAAGACAATATGGTACTGACTTTTTATCTTTCTCTGAGGCTCTTAGAAGAATACTGAGACAAGACCCAGATGTGATACTTGTAGGTGAAATGCGTGATTTTGAAACAATTGCATCTGCTCTTACATTGGCTGAAACAGGACATCTAGTGCTAGCTACTCTTCATACAAATTCTGCTGCACAAACAATAGAACGTATTATCGATGTTTTCCCTCCTCATCAGCAAGAACAAGTAAGAACGCAGCTAAGTATGACTCTGAAAGCTGTTGTTTCTCAGAACTTGATTCCAAAGAAAGGTGGAGGCAGGGTGGCAGTTCGTGAAGTCATGATAAATACTCCGGCAGTTGCAAATACGATTCGAGATAACAGAATGGCTGAACTTCCAAATGTAGTTCAAACAGGAGGGGAATATGGAATGATTACTATAGAACGCGATATCGCAAGACTAGTTTCCGATGGACTTCTCGATCGTAAATCCGCAGAAAAAATGATAGATAATCCGGAATTACTTAAGAAAATAAAGCCAGAGAAGAAAGGATTCTTTCGGTAGCGCAGTAGGTTGTAGCGCAGTAGCGCAGTAGGAAGGGGGAATGCTTGTTTCAATTTTATGTAAAATTACCTCTCGACTCGTTGTGCTTTCCTCGAGTGTTCGCCCGAGGCGAACATCGAGAGGTAACACAACTCACTCGAGGAAAGCATATTTTCTGTACGTCATTATTTCTTTCTCAAATACAAACACAAATTATAAGCCTCTTTCCAGTTATCCACTTTTTTGTCTCTGTGTGAGAAAATGGCTTCCAGAAGCGAAAAATTAGGCTTTGATAATCTCTCAAATTCCTTTGGAGTGAATCCGTGTACGTATCTTGGGATTTTTTCGTTTCCAAATGGGATAAATGCATCGTGTAGTCCGAAGGAAACATTGTATGCATCAATTATAGTTCTATAAATTTTCTGGAAAAAATTAGCTCTCATATATTTTTTGTATTTTGGCTGATATATATTCCATACAGTTATGAATGCTTCTCCATCTTTTTTTAAAACTCGCGAAATTTCTGACATAAATTTTTCTCGAGTCTTTCTTCCTGGTATGTGATGAAAAACAGCAAAGCTAGCTACGAAATCGAATGAATTATCTGCATATGGAAGACTTAATGCATTACCGACTTCGAAATTCCCATCAGGATAATTACTTTTTGCAATTGATATCAGTTCTTCCGAATTATCTACTCCAGTGTAATCAATGTTTTTTCTTTCATTTAGAAACCCCAGCAATCTTCCATTGCCACACCCAAGATCAAGCACAGAATCGCCATTTTTTATCTTATCTTCCAGAAATTTGAATTCATACCATGCATGCTGTCGCGTGCGATCCCAATCTTTTGCAAATGAGTTATAGCTATTTCTAACGGATTTGCGAAGTTCATCCGAACTAAAGCCTTTTATGTGCTTTATAAAGCGAGCCACTATGTTAGGTTGGTGTGCATCTAAAATAGATAATATGTATGAATAGTATTGAGGATAATAGCGGCATAGCGGGATCGATGCTCAATTTTGGTAATATAAATAAAATGAATAAGCTTGCTTTAGAACGCGAAGCCGTATTAGGATTTTTCCATAATGGAGAAAAGAAAGCTAGAGCTTGAGCGCGTTACTAAAGAAAGAGTCCTACTCGCAAAGGATTTCTTGTTGTCGCAGAAATCTGTGCCAGTATGCAGAAATGGATTAGAAAGGAAGCTACGTGCTTTTGCTAAATTATCGGAAGACAAGAAAATGCTTAGAAGTGATGAATTGCTTGCGGCTCTCAAGGAAATGCCAGAAAAGTATTCTGTTGACTGGAAAACAATATGTAGAAAGCGATCTATCAGATCTGAATCTGGAGTTGCTGTAATTGCAATCTTGACTGCTAGCTTTGGCTGTCCTGGCAAATGTATATATTGCCCAACTCCAGGTGATATGCCAAAAAGCTATCTTCCAAATGAGCCTGCTGTATCTCGTGCCATTGCGGCAGATTTTTCTCCAGATAAACAGATTAGAATGAGGCTAAAGGCATTGGATGCTACTGGTCACGATACTTCCAAAGTAGAGCTTATAATTATGGGTGGTACGTGGTCTGCTTTGCCACCTGATTATCAATCGCAATATATAAGATCATGTTTCTATGCGTTAAATGATGGTAAAGGAGAGCCTAAATCACTAGAGGCTGAACAGCAAAAAAATGAAAAAGCCACTCACAGATGTGTCGGACTTACACTTGAAACCAGACCGGATTGGGTTACGGAAAAAGAAATAAAAAAGATGAGAAAGTTTGGATGCACTAGAGTAGAAATAGGAGTTCAGAGTTTGTACGACGAAGTACACTCCATTACTAATCGTGGTCATGGTGTGGAAGAAGTAGTTCATGCTACCAAGATGTTGCGAGATGCTGGGTTTAAAGTTGTTTATCATATGATGTTAAATCTCCCAGGGTCGGATCCTACAAAAGATATAGAAATGTTTAAAACTTTATTTTCTGATCCTAGATTTTGTCCTGATCAAGTGAAGATATATCCATGTGTGTTAGTTGATGACTCGGAACTTGTTTCTTGGTACAAATCTGGCAGATGGGAGCCTTACACAGATAGCGAGCTCACAGATACGATTATAAAAATAAAGAAATTTATACCAGAGTATTGCAGAGTGATACGTGTAATACGCGATATTCCAAGTGATGATATTCTTGCTGGATCGAAAATTTCTAATCTCAGGCAGCTTCTGCAGGAGAAGGGGATGAAGTGTAAGTGTATAAGATGCAGAGAAATTAGAAATTTAGTTCCAAAGAAAGTAGAGCTTGTAAAAAGAGAATACGAAACAGTTGGCGGCAAAGAAATATTCTTATCTTACGAAGATCCTGTGCAAGATAAATTGCTGGCGATTCTTAGGTTGCGTATTCCGGATGATGTTCTTAGCTCTGATCATAAAGTGATATTTCCGTCTCTAAAAAATGCAGCTTTGATTCGGGAATTACATGTTTATGGAATGCAAACCCCAGTAGGAGAAAAAGGGGAGTCTTCTCAGCACAAAGGCCTTGGGAAAAAATTGCTAGAAGAAGCAGAAAAAATAACTTCTAAAATGGGAATAAAGAAAATTGCTGTGATCTCTGGAGTTGGAGTAAGAGATTATTACAAAAAGCAGGGGTATGAAGTTGCAGACGGAGGATATTTAGTAAAGCGATTAGCGATTTTATAGTATTCCGCTCGCGTGCTTAAGGCGGTATATGCGACGAAATCAACATGGGATTGATAATATATTGGTACCCAAGAATGATTTCTTACGCAAAATACCGCCTGCACGCTTGCTAAGCTTTCTCGATTTTTTCCGGTGATCAAAACAAAGTTTTACATGTAATATGTAAAGATATGTCATGCTGAGCCAGCCTGAGAGAGTCAGCCGCGACTGACGAGTCGAAGGGTGTGTCGAAGCACTGTTATTTTCTCCCTTTAGTTTTCTTCCTATCTTGTTCTTTTAGAGCTTTTTTTCGTAATCGAATTGATTCTGGAGTTATCTCTACTAATTCATCGTCATCAATATATTCCAATGCCTGTTCTAAGCTCATAGGCTGTACAGGTGTTAGGTTAATAGATTCGTCACTTCCAGATGCTCGTACATTGGTAAGCTTTTTCTCTTTCATAGGATTTACAGATAAGTCTTCGTTTTTTGCACTTTCTCCTATGATCATTCCTTCATATATTTTTGTTTGAGGAGATATAAATAGAACACCTCGTTCTTGTAAATTCCAAAGTGCATGTCCAACAGCTTCTCCATTTGCCATTGAAATCATAGAGCCACGAGATCTTCCTGGAATTGCTCCTTTGTGTTCTTCATACATAATAAATGAATGTGTGAGGATTCCTTCTCCTCGTGTTTCTATAATAAAATCACCACGCATTCCCAAAAGTCCACGTGTAGGAATGTTAAATTCCAATCTCGTATGACCTTCTTCTGTTTTCATATCTAGCATTTCTCCTTTTCTTCGTGACATCATATCAATTACTGTGCCACTAAATTCTTCTGGTACATCAATTATTGCTTGCTCCATTGGCTCTAAGATTTTGCCATTTTCTTCACGCATAATAACTTCTGGTCTAGATACTTGTAACTCGAAGCCTTCTCGTCTCATATTTTCTATAAGAACAGATAAGTGAAGTTCTCCACGACCAGATACTTTGTACGAATCACTATTTGGTACATCTTCTACATGCAGGCCAACATTTGTTTCTTTTTCTTTATTTAGTCGTTCATTTATGTGGCGTGTTGTTACTAGCTTTCCTTCTTTTCCTGTAAAAGGTGAATTATTCACCATGAATACCATGGAAATAGTTGGTGGATCGATATTAATTGCAGGTAGTGGTTCTGCATTCTCATCTGTTGTGATTGTTTCTCCAACGTAGATATCAGGAATACCAGCAATAGTTACTATGTCTCCTGCTGAAGCCTTTTGGGCTTCTATTTGTTTAAGACCATGATGCCCGAGAATTTTACTTATTTTGCCTTGGCGAATAGCTCTATCTGGAGTTTTTACAAAGACCGATTGTCCGGTTTTTATTTCTCCTTCATATACACGGCCAATTGCCATTCGTCCTATATATTTATCGTATCCAAGTGAGCTTGGCTGCATGCGGAATGGTGCATCTATATTCTGCAATGCCTCTGGCACTTCTTTCATAATTATTTCGAACAGTGGATCTAGATTTTTTGAATCATCGTCCAACTCTTTCTTTGCTATGCCTTCGCGTGCCATTGTAAAAAGATGTGGGAAGTCTAGTTGTTCGTTTGTAGCTCCCAATGCTACAAAAAGATCAAAAACCATGTCGATTACTTCGGTTGCACGAGCTGCTGGTTTGTCGATTTTATTAATAATTACAATAGGCTTGAGCCCTAGCTCAAGTGATTTTTTGAGTACGAATTTTGTTTGTGGCATAGGTCCTTCTTGTGCATCTACAACTAGAAGCACGCTATCAATAGTGCGCAAGATCCTTTCTACTTCTGATCCAAAATCTGCATGCCCTGGAGTATCTACAATATTTATTTTGCAATCTTTGTACATTATCGATGTGTTCTTTGCATAGATAGTAATTCCACGTTCTTTCTCTTGGTCATTATTATCCATTACCAATTCTTCTACTTTTTCATGATCGGCGAATGCTCCGCCTTGCTGTAGTAATGCATCGACTAGAGTTGTCTTTCCATGGTCGACGTGCGCAATGATGGCAATATTTCTTATGTGCATTGGTGATGCTTAAATTAAAATGTGAATTGGTAAAAATCTGGCAAAGGATAGAGATATTCACCACTTTTAGCCAGAAGAAGAGAGGGGGAATTGGGACTTTTTAATGCTTTCCTCGAGCGTTCGCCCATCGCGGATGTCGAGAGGCAGATGTAGAGATCGCCTCTCCACTCGTCAGCCGCGGCTAACTCGGTCGAGGAAAGCTTTCCTGCTCATCGCAGACGTCGAGAGGAAAGAGAATTTAAACTATTTTCCTCTGTGCAAGCTCTTTATCAAGTGTATAGAGAAGTCCATTGTTATCTCCAATCATTTCTATCTTATCTATTACTTCCTGCACACTCGATTCCTCTTCTACTTGTTCATCTATAAACCACTTAAGGAAGCTTACAAATGGATAGTCTTTTTCTTGTTCAGCTAGTTCATAAAGCTTGTGGATACATCCAGTAATATGTTTTTCATGCTTGAGTGAAGCTTTGAACATATCTAGAACAGATCCGAATTCTTTTCCTGGCGCTTTAAGCTCCTTGAGCTCCACCTTTCCGCCTCTCTCCAGTACAAAGTTATAAAACTTCATTGCGTGTCCTACTTCTTCTTGTGCCTGAGCTGTCATCCAACTTTGTATTCCAGATAGTCCTTTTGATCCTGCATCTGCTGCAATAGCGAGATATAGGTATGAGGAGAATAGTTCTTCGTTTATTTGTTCGTTAATTGCTTTCTCGATTGATTCTGACATGACTTAATTTGGTAAATAAATATTAAATTTTTCCTACCAGGTCTAAACCTGGTTTTAGTGTAGCTGATCCTGGCTTCCAATTTGCAGGGCAAACTTCGCCTCCGTGTTCTGCTACAAACTTGGCGGCTCTGATTTTTCTGAGTAATTCTGCTCCACTTCTTCCTATGCTGTTATCGTGAATTTCATATGCTTTCAATGTTCCCTCGGGATCTATTACAAATGATCCACGCAGACTGAGTCCTTCGTCTTCTATGTAAGTTCCAAATGCCTTACATAATTTTCCACAAGGGTCTGCTGCCATAGGGAATGTGATATTTTTGATGGCTTCTGAATTCTCGTGCCATGCTTTATGTACAAATACAGTGTCTGTGCTCACGCTAATTACCTCTGCATTCTCTGCTTGAAATTCGCCGTAGAGTTCTGCAGCTTCTTTTAATTCTGTTGGGCAAACAAAAGTAAAGTCTGCAGGATAAAAAAGAAGTATGAGCCATTTTCCTCTGTAACTATCTAGATCCATTTTTACTACTTTGTCGTTGTGATAAGACTCGAATGAAATGCTAGGAATAGTATCGCCAATTGATATCATTTTATAAGGGGTAAATTACTACTATCTGATTTTACATAGAAAAAGGGGATTTTGAAGTTAATATCACACAGTTTTGTGATCTAGATTGTAGATTCCTTCGCTATAATAGTTGTATGGATTTCTATAAACATATCTTTGAAACACTCAATACGGCAAAAGTACAGTATGTTATTGTTGGAGGGGTAGCTATGAATCTACTTGGTTGTCCTAGATTTACCAATGACATTGATATTTTGCTTGCACTTGATTCAGAAAATATAGATAAGATGAAAAAGTTAATGCAAGAATTAGGATACGAACAAAGAATACCTCTTGATTTGGATGAACTTGGGGATGAGAAAAAAGCAGTACAATTTATAAAAGATCGAAATTTGCTTGCCTATACTTTTTATCATCCAAAAGAACCACTATATGCAGTTGATGTTATTATTGGTCCATCATTGCAATTTGATCAATATAAGAAAAATGTGGTACACGTGGACGTTTGGAGCATTTCATTGCCAGTTGTATCTATCGATGATCTTATAGGATTAAAAGAAAAATCTGATAGAGAAAAAGATGCTTTGGATGTTGCCACCCTGCTAGAATACAAAGGCTTATGAAAGACTATTCTTCATCCATTAATCGGGAGCAACTACGTCACATAAAATACAATTCTACTCCTCAGCAGAGGATGAATTGGCTGATGGATGCAATAGCTTTTGTGCAGGAAAGCAGGAAAAATTGGAAAAAACGATCACAAAAGTATAATTAAGTAGTAGAATGTCTTTCGCAAGCCGCATTCCCGGGTAGCTCAGTGGTAGAGCAGTGCGCTGTTAACGCATTGGTCGTCGGTTCGAATCCGACCCCGGGAGCCAACCTACGCGAAGCGTAGGTTGTCCTCCGAAGCCCAGAGGCGTAGGAGGGCTTTTTCAAATTGAGTCGCTTCGTCTTCGGTTGGCAAGCCATTTTAAGTTAAGATAATACTTATGTGGTATGTATATGTTTTACGAAGCAATAAAGATAAAAATCTTTACATTGGTTTCACCAATGACCTTAAGCGACGTATCAAAGAACATCAATCAGGAAAGAATATTTCAACAGCCAAGCGTCTATCAGTTATTCTAGAAACATATATTGCTGTAACAACAAAAAAACAAGCTATGGAACTAGAAAAATACTTTAAAACTGGATCTGGTAGTACAATTCTAAAAAAGAGAATTATTGGTGAAAGCTAAAAAATAAATACTTTTACACCATGGCACTCCCATGTCATTTTTTGACGTAAACAATTTTATATTATATAATCTCATCTTCTTATGAATGAGACATTTAAAAAATGGAGTGGGCTGACGGCGTTTCAAGATTTTGGAATTCCAAATAGTACTCGTACTAGAAATCCAATTTATCGTTTGGTGAGATTTCATAAATGGGGTACACATGGGATACGAATAAAAGATGAAAGTGGAGATATAATAGAAAGATTACAAAAGCGATTGGGGATTGCATATGGTTTTGCAGTATGTCATGCATCTTGGGGAGCATTGAATATATATAATCTTTGCACTGGTACAAAAAATTCTTTGGACACGGCATCGGTGCTTGTTCTAAATATATATCTAGTAATGAATCAAATGGATGTTCGAGACAGAATAAGTAATATTTTGCATAGAAAACGAGCTACGTCTTTGAAGAACGAATAAATGGAGTAGGATTAAAAAATCCCACAAGCCTCACATACTCCATCTAGCAGTAAATGCTGTGCTTTTAGGGATTTCTCAACAGATTCTCGTATAACCAGAGGATCGAGAGCTTTTCGCCATACAGCTAGATGTTTTTCTTCATTCAAGTGCTCATCGAAGTAAATGTGAGAGTCTTCTGAATCGAGTTTGTAGTATTTACATAATCCATCTTTCTTGGTTTTTGCAATTTCTGGCAGAGAGAGTTCAAGCGAATAGATCACTGCCATGCCATTCTGAAAGTTTTGCATTGCAGTAGATTTAAGTTTTTCTATAGCGGCTTTAGTTTTCTCATATGGGATGTATGACTCAAGCTCTTCTTTACTCACGCCAAGAGTGTTAGCAAATCGCTCCCAGAGTTCTATGTGCTCCTGTTCCTCGGATAGATTTTCTTCTATTGCAAGTACCATGCCAGGCTCATTTTTTCTCGCATGCTCAAGTACTATCAAAACAATCGTAGGAACATTTTTTACCAAGAAATAGTATTCCTTTGCATAAGTTGCGAGGTCATCGAGAGTAAGTTCTCCTTTGCTCCATTTTTGTTCATAGAAGAAGTGGGTGAGTAGACTATTTTCATGGATATATTCATCGAGTTCTTTAAGAGATTTGAACATGTAATTAGGGTTAGGGGATAGTTAATTAGATTTGCTAAATTTGGCTTATCCTAGAGGTATTTACAGATGAATAAAGTGAGGAATATCACCAAATCTAAAAACTAATACCTATACCTCTCCCTGCCGGTAAGGCTATAAGTTCACTCCAATTTTCCAGACTCCTTTTTCACGAAAGGCAGGTATTGTCTGACGGCGCGCTTTATTTAAAAGAGAATGTTTGGAGATATTGTTTTTTTTGGCATACTCTGTCAATTTCATTATTTTTTGGCCTTTTAAATAAGTAATTCTTTTATGAAAAGATTCGGTAAGGGCCATATAAACTATCTGTACCATTGGATCAATATCATTTTTTTCTCGATAACTCTTAAATGTATTGTAATATTCAGATTTTTCCTTATTGAGAACAATAATTGGTGGATAATCTTCTTTCATTAGTTGAAAATTAATCAGTACGCGACCAATTCTTCCATTGCCGTCAATAAATGGGTGAATGGTTTCAAAATCAAGATGAAACCTTGCTACTTTGTTTATAGTATGATCGTCTGATTTTATATATTCATTAAGCGATTCTTCAATCATGTTTTCAACATGCTCAGGAGAAGGAGCAATATAGGTTCCCACTCGTACAAATTCGCCAGCCTCTCTAAATCGTCCAGCAATGTAGTCATCAATGACTGTGATTAGCATTTTATGCAAAAATAAGATTAATTCTTTATTGAGTTTTACTTCAAATAATTTTTTTTCAAGATATTCAAAAACACGAGCCAGATTTTTTGCTTCAAAAACTTCTCTGATGGATACATCTCGTGCAACTTCCAGTTCTAACAGGATTTTTTCAGTTTCAGATATGGTAAGTGTTGAGTTCTCAATAGCATTTGAGTTATAAACGGATTCAGGCAATTCAGCTTCGGAAATAATCTTAAGAAGAGATTCTTTACCCTTGCTCAACTGGGCATATTCTTTATGCAATTGTAGTAAATATCGTTCCTGTTTTGGTTTAAGCATAGTTGCAAAAAACGTTAATATGACTGAAATATATCAAATATTAACGTTTTTTGCAAGTAGATCATTGGCAAATGGGAGATATTTTTCATCTAATGCCCATGCCCCCCGCCAGTAAGGCTGTACATAAGTAGTATTCCAATAAGCATAGCCGCGAGTTGAAATACGGCTGCTCTAGCAGTTGCTCGTGGTTGTTTGTGAAGTTCGGGGATCAGATCAGAACCTGCGATGTAGAGGAAATTTCCTGCGATAAGTGGAAGCAAGAAATGCTCCAGGCCATGTATTTGATCCTGAAGAATTAGTACAGCACCTGCGCCAAGAAAAGCAGTGAGTGCAGAAATAAAGTTCCACATTATAGCTTTGGCTCTGCTAAATCCACTGTGAAGAAGTATTGCAAATTCACCGATCTCTTGAGGAATTTCATGCAACAAGACAGCAATAGTAGTTGCTATTCCTAGATGAACATCTACCAAATAAGTAGTAGCGATTAGAATTCCATCTGTAATATTATGTATTCCATCTCCAATTAACATCATAGTTCCAATTGGCTCTGTGTGAGAACAATCTAATTTGTGGCAGTGGTGCCAGTGGATATATTTTTCTATTACGAATGAAATTAAGATTCCTGAAAGTACTAATATAAATGCATGATGTACATCGGGTATGGTTTCTACTATTTCAGGCAGAAGATGTAAAAAGACATTCGCAAATAATGCTCCAGTTGCGAAGCTTACTAGATATAGAAGTGTTTTTTGTAAAAATGTTTTATGAATAGATAGTAAAAATATTCCTGTAAGGGATACAAGGCTTACTAGGAAAATGCTCAGGAATATATAGGTGATTATCATCGGTTGATTATTACCTTGTCAGAGAAAATTATCAATTTATATTTACATTTTTTATATGCCTCTCGACTCGTCAGGCTTTCCTCGAGTTTTCGCTGTAAGCGAAAGTCGAGAGGCAGCCTGACTTGCTCGAGGAGAGCTCTAGTGCTTTACCTTCTCAACTTGATTATCTTCCCGAAGAATCCACCTTTCTTCTTTCTGATTAGAACAAATATTCCAATTGCTTGTATTACTATTGCAGTTAGTAATGTATAGAAGAGTAGGGGTCTTATTCGTCTTATGCTTCCATCGTCTTCTATCTGAGTAATGCTAGGCGCACTACTATGTATGTCTTCTATTCTTACATTTACCAATGGAATTATTACATCTACTGAATCATTCTCATCCAGAATCATTCCTTGAGGCGTATCTACTATCAAAGCTTTCTTTATTGTGTATTTATCTTCTATTGTTAGTTCTAGCTCATGTGGCCCTGCTGCTACATTCATAAACTCTGCAATTCCGTTTTCATCTGTCATTACTGTTTGTGGATCTGAATGCAATGTTACAGGAATGTAAGCATATTTAGTTCCCTTTGGTCCCCAGATTGCTATACGTAGTTTTTCTATGAACATTCTGTCAGACATTCTCTTTAGTGATGTGCTGTAGAACCTCATGTCGTTTTCTGCCAATTCTCTGAGTGGAGCAATTACTTCTTCATCTTCTTCTGTGAATATATTTATTGCTAATCTACTTATATTATCGAATGTTCTAAATGCAGTTCTTACTATAAATCTATCAACTGTTTGTGGTTCTATAATTGCAGTCTGAAGTACTATGCTCAAACTTTCTGCAATATTTTCGCTAGCTCTTAGCAATGCTGTAATTGCAGCTATGTCGGATAAATCTGCAGCTATTGCATGATTTATCACTTTTTCTGCAGCTTGCATCATTGGACTTATAATTAGTCCGGCAATTAATGATTCGCTAGCTTTGCTAGAGACAGCCACAGGTCCAAATCTGAGACTTGGGATGTTGTTTTGTCTTAGTTGTGCTGTTTTTATAATATTGCTTTCAAATTCAGACATTATAGGCATAACTGCTACTATCAATTTTCTACCTATTTCTTTAAGAGCTGCTTCATTTATGGTTCCAGAGATTGCAAGTGATCCTTGTGCAATTAGTGAGTTTGGCCCTAGTGGCATTGATATTTCTGGGAGTAATCTCTTTGCCAATGCAATGATATTCTTCTGAGTTATGTTTATATCCAGCGCGCTCTTTAGAGCGAATGGTGTCTTTAGATCTTCTAACCAATCTGGTGCAGCTCCATGTGTAGGTATTTCTTCTCTCATTACATATGGAATTACGCGACGGATGTTTGCAAATCCAGGTGCTATAACCTTCCTTATTGGCCCTGTGTCTATACCTGCAATTCTTTCTGCAATTCTAATTTCACGGCTTGATCTAGTTGTGAAGCTGTCTCCAATTACAAATCTTCGTTTTGTAAATCTTGTGCCTCTGTCTGAAGTTACATCTTTTGTATCATCTCCTATTGTGTACAAAGCTTCATTATCTTCTGTAACACCTTGAAGAGTCTTGGATTTGTCGACTATAAATTCTACTCTTCCAAGTTCATGTTCTGCGAGTGCTACTTTTACTTCTAGGCTAGCATCTCTACTTCTTCCTGCCTGGCTATTGCCTAATCCTCGTGAGTTACTAATTGTATTTCTTGTGTGCTGCGAGAACCAGTTTATGTTGTTTCCTGCATCTGTTGAATTTTCTGGGAATAGCACGGCTCCATTTAAGTTTTCACCATCTCTTACGCTTACATATTCAATATCATTCTTTGGAGCCCATCTATCACTGTCTATATTAGGATTTATATTCCATCTGGTTCCTACTACTGAACTTGTTAGAGGCAGATGTGTATCTGATGTTCCTCTCAGAGTAGTTTCGTTTGTGATGCTTGTAGTCTTTCCTGCTTCAAATAGTAGTGATTGACCTATATTTGAATCTGCCTCTAGGTTATAGAAAGTATTTGATCCAAATACTCTTTGTTCTTGTGTGCCATCAAGTATTACAGTGCTACTACCAGGAGTAAACGCACCATCTGAATTTGTCCATGCACCACTTAGTGTGATTGTAGATGCTCCACCTACTCCATTTGATGCATCCAATGTTCCATATATTGTTATTCCTCCAGATGAACTTACATTAAACCCATCTGTTACAAGTACATCACCTGCATTTATTGTGAGGCCGTCTGTGAGTAAGTTACCAGAGAGAGTAATTGTATCTGGACTTTCTCCAATCTGAACAACTCCTAGGTTTACACCTGCTTCGTTTTCAAGAGTTAAGTCACCGTTTAGTGTGAGAGGAGCTCCATTTGCAGATTTTCTAAACGTAGATCCATTAGCTATTCGGAAGTCTCCGGAAATCTTTAGTGACCCTGTTCCATGATGGAATTCTCCACCGTTTTCTAGATTGAAGTCTCCAGCAATCTTCATAGCACTTCCACTTCCATAGAATATAGAACCTTGTTTTAGAGTCATTCCAGATGAACTTAGATCGTATCCCTTGGTCTTGTATTCTCCTCTAATATCCAGATGACCTGCTGTAGTTGCTCCTTCTGCTTCGAATGTATCTCCTCCCCATATAAGCATTTTCATAGTTGGAGGTACTTTTATGTGATTGTTTGTTACTTGGAAGACGTCATTTAGACCGGCATCATCACTCTTATACATCATTCTCATATGTCTTGTCTTCATAGGAATGGATCCAGATTCTGATCTTACAATTATATGATTCTTGTAAAGATCCACTCCGGATACATCATTTCCAGATGCAAGTAGTGTAGTAGTAGCACGATTTGCATTTGAGCTAAGAATATTTATAGATACCAATGTTCCACCACTCATAGTTGCTCCGGAGAGTGCATAGCTTCCGTTTGCATCTGTCTCATCTACTTCTACTATGAAACTACCAGCATTGTGTCTCCATGCTACAGGTATTCCTGCTGGAGCAGGTGTGATTCCATCTTCATAGTACACAGTTCCAGTAATATTTACTGGAGTACCAAAGTTCCAGTTTGTATTGTTTCCAGTGTTCTTACAGTTTATGTAACAAGGAATAGCTTTTCCTCCAGTTGCATCTATATCTTTCACATCTACTAGAACCATAAATGCTTTACTTGTGATACTTGGAGATATTAGTTTTGCAGCATTTCCATCTTCTGTAGATCTTAGACGTATTCTTTTTGCGTAATGACCACCGAAGTTGATCATGTGAGTTACAGTGATCGTAGAATCTGGAGTTATAAATACGGTTGGTCCAGTGTTTTGTGCCTTCTTTAGATCTCTGAATGTTGTGGTTCCAGAAAGTGTTTGATTGAATCCATCTAGTTCTACTGTGGAAGGAGCAGTTACATTTCCGTAATTAAATGTTGCACTGCTTCTGTGTATCCATGATCCACTTAGAGTCATTCCATGTCCCATATCTTTTAGTGTTCCACCAGAGAGTGTAATGTCTCCGTTTACGTCTAGCTTGGAAGTTATTCTGAACTCTGCATCGTTTGTACTACCAATTATTAGATTGCCATATGCAACATTCTTTATTCCAATAATTCCTCCAGATAGAGCGTAAATAAAGTTCGATCGTTTTGTATTTGTTATTGTTCCTGTTGCATTTATTGCAGATGATTCAGTTCTTATGGTTCCAGTATTTCCAATATTTCCTGTGTGTGTCCATGTTCCACTTCCTACTCTAAGTGTTCCATTTACTACTATTGATCCAGATGATGTGATGCTATCTCCAAGGTCGAGAGTACTACCTGATTGAATATTAATCTGTTTGCCACTACTGATTGTAAGTTGTGAATTTCCAGTTGTGTAAATTGCAGCTATATCACTATCTCCATTGTTATTAGCTAGGCTTAAATCAGCAAGAGTCCAATCTCTGCTTATAGATCTGGTAATAAGTTTGTTCTGATAAAGATCTACTCCTGTCATAGAAGATCCTGTGCTAACAGTTACTGTTACTGCTTTTTCGGTTTCTCCATCCAGATATATAGTGATTACAGTTCCGCCAGTTAGGCTGAAGTTTCCTGTAGTAAATTGTCCGCCAGCATCCGTAATTGCACTTGCTACAACTGCTCCACCATTTGTAGATATAGATACAGTTTTACCAGCTAGAATTCCATTTGAACTTGTTGAATTTACTTTTCCAGTAACATTTCCTCCAAAGTTCCAGTTTGTATTATTTGAACTATTTGTACATCCAATACATGTAAGAAGTTTACCACTTGATGCATCAATATCTTTCACTGCTAATTCTGACAAACTTTGACTACCAGAGGTTGCATCTAGAAGTAGGTTGGCAGCTGATCCTGTCTTGCTAGATCTTAGACTTATTACATTGCTTGCTGCGCCTTGTAGTGTAAGAGCACCACTTACTGACTGTTTCGCAGTGTGTTCAAGTATTAGAGTGTTGGCACTTGTAGTTTGTTTGCTCAAGTTATTAAACACTGTGTTACCACTTAGAGCTTGAGTTGTACCTGTTCCTCCATCAAGTATTACAGTTCCATTTGAACTAAAGTCACCAGCATTTATGAAACTTCCACTTAGAGTTATATCGTATGAACTTGTATTTACTTTTCCTCCATAGATAGATAGATCACCACTTATGTTTACCGAAGATCCAAGTGTATATACTCCAGATCCTGTGCTTGGGTTTCCTGATGCTAGATATTCAATTTCTGATGTAGCTAAAGCCCTGTTGTACAATCGGACGTCGTCTATATCACCATTGTAATATTGTTGTGCACTTCTTTTTTGTGCCAAGCTGAAGTTGCTTGATGTGAAGTTGAATGATGCGCCTGTGCTATATTTCTGGACACCGTTTACATAAATCTTATAGGTCGTTCCATCTGATGTTGTGCTTACATGTTGCCATGTATTTGCATTGTCTAATATTCCAACATTAGATGCACCCTCGCTCCATTCTCCAATAATGTCACTACTATTGTTTATATACCATCTTTCTGCTCCTGTACTACTCTGGCCAAGTACCAAAATCCATCTTCTGGATCCGTGAGGTGAACCGGTTTTAATCCATGTTGAAATACTGTGAGGAGCATTACCTGTTCCAAGTCCTTTAGTTGAACTTGCAGTTATATAATCATTAGATCCATCGAAGTCTATAGCGTAAGGGTTGTATGTGCTTCCGCTGTGACTTGGTACTATCCAAGCTGTGCTTGGGTTCATATTCACAAGAGTTCCATGGTTTCCTTGTCCCGATGAGTCACGCGCAACTGTGGAGCCAGGTCCGTCATCAAGTTTCCAGTGACGGATCAGTCCAGTATCAAGTTTAACGTCGTTTAGAGTGCTGGATGCAGTTATCTGATAACTGTTATTCGCATCTCCTTCTAGTCCGCTGAATATCATGTCTCCAGATCTAGAAGTAAATGTTCCTGTAGGCTGTATAAATGATCCACTTATAGATACTTGGTAATTATTTGCAGATACATCTAGTTCTCCATCATTGATTCTCAAGTTTCCATCTATATCTAGTGCATTTCCAAGTGAGTAAGTTCCGCCTCCTCTTGCTATTTCGTTACCGTTTGCAAGTAGAGAGATCTCACTATCTGCAAGTGTTCTGTTATAGATCCTAGTATCATCAAAGAGTCCATTGTATTTTCTAGCCCAGTTATCTTCTCCTCTCCATCCAAGTCTTAGAGGAGTATTATTCTTGATTGAGCGATTGCCGAGATCATCACTAAGTACGGCGACACTTTCTTTTTCTCCATCGATGTAGATGCTCATATCAGAAGCTGAGCCATCTATTCCTTCGTTCATTACTGTTACGTGATGCCATTCGTTATCATTTACTTTGGTTGTACCGTCTATAACAGAGTTATATGAAGGCCAGTCATTTGCTTCCAGTATCCATCTGATTACTCCAGTAGTTTTAGTTAAACAACCAATATAATATCCTGCCCAATCTCCCCAAGCTGGAGTGTAAAGTTTAGAGAAGATGTAAGCATCCATTCCAGTTGTTACTTGATCAGACTTCATCCATATAGAAATTGCAAATGGATCTGTTCTGTCGAAGTCGAAATCAGATTCATTTGGCATTTCTATGTAGTCATCTGCACCATCGAAGTCTAGTGCTCCAGTGTTTTCGAAGCTAAACGAAGAGAGTCCAGTAGATACCCATCCAGTTTGTGTTTGAGTTGCATCGTAATTCTTTAGTACTCCATCGTTTCCTCTCGCAGAGCTATCTGCTGCAGTTGTACTTCCTGCTGTATCGTCGAACTTCCAGTATCCTACCAATCCATCATCTATAGTTATGTTATTGAAGTCATTGTTACCGGTTATAGATGCAGAGCTATCTGAACTTATAAGCATTACAGTTCCTGTTCCTCCAGAGAATGTTCCTCCAGTATTTAACCATGAACCACTTACTGTTATTTGCTGTGCGTTTGTAGTTACTAGTGTTCCATTTGTTAAGTTCAGATCTCCAAGTACATTCATGTTTCCAATACTTGATGGTAACAAGAATGAAGTAGAGTCATTATTTAGTGTCAAAGTTCCGTGAGCACCTCTTGCAAGAGTTACATTGTCATCGTCTTCATTTCCTATGTAAGTAATAAATGATCCTGTTCCACTATCGAACATTCCGTTTACAGTAGCTCCAGTTCCTCTTACGGTCATTGTTCCATAGTTTGAGAACCATGTTCCAGATTGAATCTCCATAGAAGCACCTGTATTTGTTGTAGTCAAAGTAGATCCTTCGTTTACTTTCATTCTTGCTCCATTTCTAAGTAGCAGTGTTCCAATTGTTGTGTTTGTTACAGAGGAAGATACAAGAGTGTGAGTTTCATCTGGTGCTGAAATATTATTGTTATCAATTATCAACATTCCACTTCCAGAAGAATCAGTAGCATCTTCTAGATATACAGTTCCTGCAGCACCTTTACATGTTGTGGTATTAAGGTGATCACCACCGTATGCTTGTATGCTTTGCATGAATGTAGATCCGGATGAAAGCTTTACATAAATTCTTCCTCCTCCACCAGCTCCACCAATTACAGCTCCAGTAATGGTTCCACCATTTGCTCTTATAATTCCGCTACCACTTA
The DNA here is from genome assembly GCA_018652265.1 of Candidatus Peribacteria bacterium. Lineage (GTDB taxonomy): Bacteria > Patescibacteriota > Gracilibacteria > Peribacterales > Peribacteraceae > JABICL01. Next base: position 946 of record JABICL010000037.1, on the reverse strand, counting down.
CTGTGGATGCAGTTATATTTATACTTCCTCCAGCACCTTTACCAAAGGCTGTTTCGCTACTTGTTCCATTTGCAGATATAACTCCGTTTACTAATAGTGCTCCTGATGAGTAGATAGTCATAGCTCCTCCTGCAGGCGTTCCTTCTTTGCCTGCACTACCAAGTGATTGTGGATTTGTAATAGATCCGTATGTAAGTGTGTGGTTTCCATCACTTGAATAATCACATCCTTCTCCACCATGTGATCCTCCATCACGTGTTCCAGTGTCTGCTGATGGACCTGTATTTAGAGTAAATCCTTGTCCGTCTGCAGTTATAGATCCTGTTCCAGTTGCATCACCAAATACTGTTATAGTTCCATCTACTCTTATACTTTGACCCGATCCATATCCAGTAGTAGATGATCTGGCAACTGTTACATTTGCACCACTTCCGACGTACAAGTTATTTACAATGTATAGATCATTTTCTTCTCCTTGAGTCCATGTGATACCTGTGACATTTGTTCCAGAGTGAGTAAGTGATCCAGAGATTGATAGGGGAGTGGAGATAGTTATAGATCCTGTAAATGTATCTGTAACTGTGAAGTTGTTTGCAAATGCAGCGCTATCTATAACCACATCTGTTTTTCCTGTTGAATCAAATAGCACGTTGTCTATATGCGTTGGCATTCCATTTGGATTCCAGTTTGCTTCTGTGCTCCAGTTATCATCTGCACCTCCTCCATCCCATACAAATGCACCGAATAGCCAGTTTGTATTGTTTCCACTATCTGTACTATTGTCATCAGCTCTCATTAGATTTCCGTTTGATGCGTCACTATCTTTTACATCTAGATAATCTAGTGAAGATGATCCAGAAGTAGCATCTAGTAATAGTTTTGCAGCAGATCCAGTCTTGCTTGATCTTAGGTTTAGCATGTTCGATGCGGCACCTTGTAATGTAAG
>JABICL010000024.1 GCA_018652265.1 Candidatus Peribacteria bacterium | reverse complement strand
GAATATTCAGCACCTATTACCACAGGAGTTCCATCTCCATTTACATTTCCTATGGCAAGTCCAGAAGTGTTAGAAGAATCGCCAAAAGATTGCATTCCATATGTTCCATCTTCGTTGTCTACCAAAACATCTACTCCTCCATTAAGGTCAGAAGCAACAACATTGTCTTTTCCATCATTATTTAGATCAGCAGTGTCTAAAACATAATATGAAGATCCATTCTGTATTTGTTGCACATGCTCAACTCCATCTGGGCCTCCATGAAATATATCAAGAGATCCTGGCATATGTCCTGCTACTACAGGATCTCCATATTCATCACCATTCAAATCAGCAATCACAGTTGAGTTTCCTCCTACTCCAATATTGTGAGTTTCTTGATCAGTAAAAGTGCCATCTCCATTTCCATACATAATTCTAAGTGTTCCGCTTTGATCTCCAAAGGCAATATCATTGTTTCCATCTCCATCTATGTCTCCTACCCCTGCTTCTCCCGGCCTTCTTCCTCCCTGAATAATTTGAGATACCACATATTCTCCTGATGTATTTCCAAGAGCTATCATCATTTCATCTCTTGAGTGTTGCGTAATTACAAAATCTCCTATTCCATTATTATCCAAATCATTAATTGCAACTCTGCTTGCTAAATGTGAACTAAATGTATTCGTTTCACCGAATGTTTCATCTCCATTTCCATATGCCCATGAGACACTATTCCCAGCTGAATTTACCCAGACAACATCATTGTTTCCATCTCCATCAAGATCATAAATATCTACATCACCTGGTCTACTGCCAGAAAAAGAATGCACAGTTTCTATAGATCCATCTGTTATCTTCTGAACATCAACTCTGCTTGCATTCATTAGAGCTACGGCTATTGCATCTACGCCAGAATCATCAATCTCACCTGTAGCTATTGCAGTTGGATATCCTGATTCTGAATATGTTCCATCCTCTGTAAGCAGTGGGCCTGTTGCTATTTCGCCATCGGAAATAGGGTTGCCAGAAAGAACTACTTTTGGTTCGAGCGTTTCTGATTGGGTTGGTATTTTTGCTTCCTCAAATCTTCTTTTTTTGGATTTCCTTTTTTTGGACGATGTAAGGGATATAATTCTTTTTCTTTCAGAATGTTTTGGAATTTCTTCTGATCCAAATGCAGCTGTTTCAGCAATATCACTATCAAATGCTTTATCAACAAGAGCTGCTTCTTCGGCATCCAAAGGATCCACTAGCTTTTCTACTTCTGGATTTTTCTGATCTACTAGAGTGCTGTATGTTCCAAAATCTTCTGTTAAATGCTTCATAGTACTTAATAGTTAGAGGATAAATGGCTAAACATAGCCATGGAACTAAGTACGCTACTAGAACATGAAATGAATGTAAGGCAAATTTAGCAGGAGAATTTCCTATCCTTATATAGTCTGTCTACAAATATGTGTTATTTGCAGAGCATAAGTACATCTTTTAATGTTTGTAGGCTTTTCTGAATTAAAATATTAATCAGAAAGAACGGCATATTGATTGCCATCCTCTTTATCTAATTCTTTCTGGGCAATCTCAAGAACCTCTTGAAGCCTATCAATCATATCTGTTAAGTCATCATTAGATGCTTCAAATGTATTAGGAACACCATCTATTTCATAGTTTTTTAATTTACCCCATGCATCGTGCATTGCACGAATAGCAATTTGTTGTGACTCTTCATCTGTGTTTTTAGAAAGCCTCTCAGCTTGTTGCAATGCGATTTCTGCTGCTCTAATAGTAATGTGTTTAGGGTGTGCATTTTTCCCTGTTTCTACACGAAGTATAGTACTTGCAGCACTGTAGTAGATTGTGCCTACGTCAGTATCAAGTGATTTTCCTAGATTCGCTTCTTCTGTTGCTTCAAGCATCATTTGATATTGTGCTAATCGGATTTGTTTTCTTGTAATATCTGATGGCCCATTATCTGTGGATCCTAAAAATTTACCACATGTATCACCTACTCCTAGCCAATATTCTGGATTTGCTGCTGATATTGCTTTTGCTACTGCTGACATACTTTCTATGTCTTTCGCATTATTTGCCCTTTGAAGAGCGGCAATAAGAATTTCTTTCATATTTCCATTCCCGTCTCCTAACAATTCTTTTGCTTTTTTATATGCTGCTTCCCTAGCAGGAACTATGTATTTACGATATTCAATAGAAATACTTTGATCTTCTAGCCCACTCATAGTGCTTTCTTTACTACTAAAATGAGTTGCAACTATATTAGCTATAGCTAATAGAGATTTTTGTGTATTTTTTTCGGGATTTGATTTTATTGCTTGAATTTCAGACTCAATAGCTTCTAATGCTTCACCCTCTTCAACTCGAACAATATTTTTGCCAACTTTAACTTCATAATTTCCCTCTTCATCCATTTCTAGGCTAATTCGGCCTGATGATGCTAGAATTCCTACAACGCTTGCCAGCACAACGCCTGCTATAGCGCCTAGTCTCATAGTTACCCCATTGTCTCGTTTAATTAATGGAGTAGTTTCTGTAGTAGAAATAATCATTCTTGATTCGTTTTGGTTTGATATATTTGATGTATCTGATTCTTGTTTTGTAAACATACCTTCTGCCAAATTTCTCCATTCGTCATTATCTTCAATAAGCCTTATTGTTAGAGGATAATTTCCATCTTGTTCCATTGCGCCTATAAATTCTTCCAGACGGGTTATAGGGGCACCATCTGTTAGGGTTTGTTTTAATTGCATTAAATGTGTTCTTGGAATCTTATCGTGAAATTCTCCAGCAGAGAATCTGACACTTGCTTTGTCATCCAATACTCCATTGTCCACCATGCTTCTTATTCCATTTCTTGTTGATATTCTCTCTGGTAAATCGTTAACATTTATTTCGGACACAAAAACCAAAGCCTCTTCAGCTTTCATGCTACCTAGATCTTCTTCTTTGATATCTAAACAAGTTGGGATTTCTGCTATTGACATAGTAAATCTCATGTTAATCTAATATTTCATTTTGTCAAGTATACTTTTTATGGGTGGAAAGGTGGGTTTGCATGTGAAATTTTGAAGTAGTTCTATTTAAAGTTTTCAAATAGAGATTCTAATCATTCAACAGCATATTTATAAGTGCAAACTTATCGGGGTATCTTCTTCGTAGACTAGCAAAAGTATCACAACGTCCAAGAGGCTTTTTCTTTATCTTCTTCTAGGAGTGGGGGAATGATGTTTTTATATTCATCAAAATTACTTTCTAGTCACGTGTCTATATTGTGAATCATAGGAAATCCACACTGTTCACATATCTATATTCCACATGTAAGATATATTCCATGCAGTCTAATCACTCGCAGATTTTTATCTCACTCACACTTTTGACGTTTGTGGGTTTTGCGGGTTGGATAGTTGCAAATGATTTTTCGATATATGTTCCATCTTCCGAGGTTGTACTTGGATCTAGCGCAGAACAATGTGACGATGGAAATAATTTAGATGGAGATGGATGTTCTAGGACATGCCAAAATGAAAATTTATGTGATGGATCTTTTCCAGATGGAGCATTGAATGGTGGAGAGGAGTGTGATGATGGAAATGGTTTAAATACAGATGCTTGTGATAATTACTGTCGTATAACTATATGTGGAGACAGAATTGTTCAAAGTCCAAATGGCAGGGGACAGGCTGAGGCTTGTGATGATGGAAATCGTGAGGTTGGAGATGGATGCAACTCTGTTTGTGTCCTGGAGATTGCTGATGAGTGTGGTAACTGGGTAACAGATGGGACTGAAGATTGTGATGATGGTAGTAGATGTAGTAATACTGGTGATCCTTGTTACAGTAATGATGATTGCTATGGCGGAGGAACTTGTGGAACTTATGCGGGAGATGGATGTGGAGGAACTGGTGGTACCCCACCTGAGAATTGTAGCATTGTAGGAGATGAGGATTGTGATGGAGATTATGATTGTGATGATTCAGATTGCACGGGTCATCCATCTTGTGCAGCCGGCTGTGGAAATTCAAAAGTAGAATCTGGAGAAGAATGTGATGATGGAAATACTACAAGTGGAGATGGCTGTTCAGAATATTGCTTGTCTGAAAGCGGTTGTCCAATGTGTGATGTTTGTGAAAACGCATATTCAGAAACATGGAGCTTAACGTTAAATGGCTCAGGTGTTACAGGGGAATGTGGAACGAGTGTTCCATGTACTGTTTTTGATGGAACATATACCCTTCGGCTTACAGATGTTATGCTTTCTTGTTCTAATTGTAAGATTTGTAGTTTCTGTTGGATTGACAATTATGGTACTAACGAATGTCCATTTATAACTCCGCCACCATCACTTGGCGGAGGCAACACATGGAGTTTGACATTAAATCGTAATCTTGGACGTTGGGAATTGGTTACTGGTACATGTGAAGGATATCCAGCAGCCACTTATTACAAGAGTACTTCTGAATGGAATTGCACGGGAGTAAATACTATGAATTTAGATGGAGCGCTAACTCATGAATTTTGTAGTAGTTGGCCTACATCTGTTACTTTGACTCCTTCAGGTGATTTTGTGTGCCAAGCTAGTAGCACATGTGGAAATGGCGTTGTTGAGTACAACACTGTTACAGATACTTACGAAAGATGTGATGATGGAAACACTACTAATGGTGATGGTTGTAATTCTTCATGTGATACAGAATGGAATTATTATTTATCAGAGATATGTAATAATAATACTGATGATGATGGAGATGGGCTTAAAGATTGTTTAGATCCAGATTGTGCAAGTGGGCCTGTATGTAGTGGTGGAGGTGGCGGAGGAGGCACTCCAGAAGATTGTGATGCAGCAGGAGATGAAGACTCAGATGGAGATGAAAACTGTGCAGATTCAGACTGTCCAGATACAACTTCATGTGGAGCAAACGGACTTCAATGTTCTTCTGGATCTTGTGAATGTCCTGGAGGTTCTTCAGAATCAAACTGTACAGATACAAATGATAACGATTGTGATGGGTCTACCGATTGTTCAGACTCTGATTGTTCTGCTGATCCTGCATGCTCTGGCACTCCAGAAGATTGTGATGCAGCAGGGGATGAAGACTCAGATGGAGATGAAAACTGCGCAGATTCAGATTGTCCAAACGGAACAACATGTGGAACAAATGGACTTCAGTGCTCAAGTGGCTCATGCACATGCCCTGGAGGTTCTACTGAGAGTAACTGTAGCGACTCTACTGATAATGATTGTGATGGAGATGTAGACTGTGCAGATTCTAACTGTAGCGGAATGACGTGTGGAGCTAATGGAAGAGAATGTTCAGGTTCTTCTTGTGTATGTACAGGTGGTGGAACAGAAATATGTGATTCAGGTAGTGACGATGATTGTGATGGAGATACCGATTGTGATGATTCAGATTGTTCAGGAGATCCAGCTTGCACAGGAGGTGGTTCAGAAATTTGTGACAATGGTATGGATGATGATGGGGACTATGACGAGGACTGTGATGATTCAGATTGTCCTACAGAGTATTCTGAAACATATTGTGACGATGGTTATGATAATGACTGTGATGGTGATTATGATTGTGATGATATGGATTGTATGAGTGATGAAGCTTGTACAGGTGGAGGTTCAGAAATTTGTGACAATGGTATGGATGATGACGGGGACTATGACGAGGACTGTGATGATTCAGATTGCCCTACAGAGTTTTATGAAACAGATTGTGATGATGGATACGATAATGACTGTGATGGTGATTATGATTGTGACGATTACGATGATTGTATGTACGATCCTGCATGCAGTGGAGGAGGTAGTAGCTGATATTAGGTGTTAGGAGGCCTATACATGCATAAAAACCAAACTCCCAAGTTCAGAAACGAAGCCGAACACTCTGAGAATCCTTGATTCTCTACACTGTTCATCTCATGGCATCAAAATCACAGTATCACCACCTCTCCCTTGAGGAACGACATACCCTCGCTTCATATCTCCATGATTCTCT
>JABICL010000025.1 GCA_018652265.1 Candidatus Peribacteria bacterium | reverse complement strand
GAATATATGCAATACTACAATTATGAAAGGAAGCAGTGGAATCGAAACAAGATGACTCCTGTTGTATACAGAGATTATCTTTTGACTCAAATCGAGGGTTAGCGAGGGTTCTACTGTGTCTACCAAATGGGGTACACATCAAGGATTTGAGTTATCGCACATGGACTATCAGGAATTAACTTGGTTACAACAGATGTCTCGGTAGAGCTTTGTTTTCGAGCTTCAAGATCCATATCGTAAGATTTAGATATTACTGTAGCAACAAATGGCTGTGCTACATTGAAAACAATTTCTCTATCTCTAAGAAAATTATGCAATGTGCTACTTATTCCTTCTATGCCTCCAATTCTAATGTTTGGATTATTTCTCAGGTGTTCATTTACTATGTTTGCAATTTGCTGCTCTGCTCCAATTGGAACACTCTCAGATCCATTTAACAAACTTCGGAAAGGACCATCTGTGACATCGTTTAATTTTTGGATAAGAATATTATCTACTGTAACTTCTGGCTGATCCATTTCATCTGGCTTCTCTGCTGACATAATGACATTGTGTGAATTAACTAATATACACATTTAACAACTCAATAGGTATAATGTCAAATCTGGCTTAAAATGGGGGTTTGGGTGAGTTTGTGGCATCGGCCTCCTGGCCGATGTGTTGGTGAGGGCTTCCAGTCCGCATCCATACCCGCAGCTAGAAGCTGCGGGCAACTCATCGCCGAGGACGGCGATGCCACATTTCACATTCTTATGTTGATTTATATTTACTGGTGTGGTTTGATGCTCCTCCTATGACTGCAGAAAATGCTAATTCAAAAAGTTTACAATCTGATGTTATAAGTTTTTTAAGAGATACTATTGAGGTGCGTAGAGGCGCAGAAGAGCAGTTGATTAATATAGAAGAAGCAGCACGTACTTTAAGAACGACTAGTGAAGCTCAGCGCAAAGAAATGGAGACTTTGCTTGATCGGATACAGGCTGCGGGTTTGGTACTAGGTTCATCAGATGATCAGATAGATCCAAATGCAGATGTGCCAGATGATGTAAGCATATTTATAGGACATGCTGATTCATTTCAAGATTATTATCGTCAACTTACTCATCCAAAAAGAAATGAGACAATGCGCAGATTGGATCAGCTCAGAATAGAAAAAGAAATATTTCCTTGTGGAGGAATGTGGCCAAGCGAGGGTACTTCTAGATATGAATATTATGAATGTGTGGGAGGGCTGATGGATATAACGGGGAATTGCTTAGAAGAATATCGCGAAGGAGAAAATCCAAATGCAACACCTGTTCCTGTAGACAGGGCTAAGCAATATGTGGAGCTTTTAACAGAAGCAATAAGACTTAAAAGTATCTTGGACGAAGAAGGGGAAGAGGAAGTAGAAGATGATGAAGAAGAATATTAGATTCAATTTCTAGTCCTTGTATTTTGTGGTGGCAAATTGTTGTCTTAAGTGTGGTTTTGAATGGATTTCTTATGAGGAAATCGGTTAGTGTATGGGTAATGGGGCTATAGCTCAGCTGGCTAGAGCACCTGCATGGCATGCAGGGGGTCGAGGGTTCGAATCCCTCTAGCTCCACCATCCTACGCGCAGCGTAGGATGTCATCCGTAGACTTTTGAAGGTGTTCAGAAAATTAAATATAGAGTCGCTGCGGCTTCGGATGGCAAGCCATCAAAAGCGTAGGATGGCCTATGTGAATTATAAGAATGCCTTTTCATTCGTCCAACCACCCAAAATAAGGTATAAAACATGCAATGGGAAAATATGATCATACATTTCAGATCTTCACAGAAGAGCAAATAGAATCTCTCCGAGAAGGAGGGAAGATCTTGCACGATTGTCTGCAGATGCTCACAGAGCTTGCAAAGCCTGGAGTTACTACGGCAGAGCTAGATTATGCAGCAGAGGCATTTATAAAAGATCACGAAGCATTGCCTGGGTTCAAGGGGTACAACGATTTTCCAGCAACGCTTTGCACTTCTGTAAATGATGTCTGTGTTCATGGAATTCCATCGGAAGAAGAACTCAGAGAAGGGGATATAGTGGGAGTGGATTGTGGAGTTTTGTATAAAGATTTATATACAGATTCTTGCACAACTCTGGCCATGGGAAATATATCTGGTAATGCAACAAAATTAATGGAGGCAACTCGTGAAGCTCTTCATGTAGGAATAGATAGTATTCGACCAGGAATAAGAATCGGAAGTGTGTCCGATACCATACATAAAAAATTATTAGAGAGAGGGTTCGATGCAGTTCGTCCTCTTACAGGTCATGGACTTGGAGATACTCTTCATCAGTTTCCAGATATTCCAAACTTCAATGCAGGAAGAGCTGGTCCTGTAATTCCAGAAGGAACAATTCTTGCTATAGAGCCTATATCTACTGCTGGAAGTTATGACATAAGAGAAGACCCAGATGGATGGTCTTTGCGCACAAAAGACAATGCACTCTCTGCACACTTTGAACACACGGTTTTAGTGACTTCTACAGGTTGTGAGATTCTTACTTAGAGGGTTTGGTGATCGGAGAAAATTTTCAATTTTAAATTTACAATTTTAAAACAATGACTAAATGTTTAAATGCCTCAAATACAGCAGGCTCGAAGGTTTGAATATTGAAAATTAAATAATTGAAAATTGTTTTAAAATTTAAAATTTAGCATTTAAAATTATCTCCGATACGATAAATTGAACAATTTCTGACAAGAAATCAGAATTACATATTTGAGTAGAACTTCTGTTTGGAGTTCTTGCTTCTGTATTCATTCCTCTTTACTGCAGACATTCTAGTTAGGCGCTTTGTTGGGCGCTTGAGGAACCTTGCTGTAGCTCTTAATTTCTTTGTAAGTCTAGAATCCTGTATTTGCTGCTTCCAGCGGTTTACAAGTCTTTCATTGGATTCTGAGCCGTTTTTTACTGCGTAAATTGCCATTGCTCGAAGAATTTACAGGTTGTGAGGACAGCGGTCAAACGGATATTAGAGGGAATTTGTGAATTGTAGATGCTTCGACACGCCCTTCGTCTCGTAGAACTGAGGCTTCACTTCGTTCTGCCTCCAGTTCTACTTGCTCAGGACGGCTCAGCATGACATGTATGGTTGTCTTTAATTTTCGGCTTGATTCTGCTATAATAAGAAGATTTATAAATAACAAAAACAAACACAAAAATGAATCTCACAGAACGTATTGCACGTGCCGTAGAAAGCTCCATAGATCCTGTGGAAGAGATGCCATTTCTCTCAGAGTGTCCTGTGGAAGAAATTGAGTCACTGCTCGATGAATACCTTTCGGCAATACAAGCTCAGCTTTTAGAAGTGATTTCTACACATGGAAATATGTTCTTGGATGTAAATGATGCAGCAGGTCTTTGTGCTGTGTGTATTGCAGAGGGGATAGACCTTCCTCCAGATACTCTACTTAGAACCTGTCAGGCAATTGTAGACAACGAAACACAAAACAGTGAATACATAGCAGATACTCCGAATGGAGAGGCTATCTATATGGTTTCCATGAGTCTCTAACGCTTACACCACTGTGGTGCTCTTCTGGCTCTTTTTAGACCTGGCTTCTTTCTTTCGCGTATTCTTGCATCTCGTCTAAGGAATCCTGCTTTTTTCAAGGTAGTTCTGAGCTCTGGATCAAAAAGTAATAAAGCTCTACTAATACCATGTCTCATTGCTTCTGATTGACTATTTTTTCCACCTCCTTCTACTTTTACTTCTAAGTCAAAATTTTTCTTATTGTCTGTTATGTCTAGAGGGGCAAGTGCTACTTCTGTAAGAGGGTGAAAGAAATAATCACCAAAAGGAAGTGTATTTACAGTACATTTTCCTGTTCCATTCTCGAAAAGTCTTACTCTTGCGATTGAAGTTTTTCTTTTTCCTGTGCCATAGAAGTATTGAGCAGCTTTTGCCATATATTATTATTTTGAGTTAAGTTCCTTAGGCTGCTGAGCTTCGTGATCGTGCTCTGTGCCTGGGAAAAGATGTAAATGTTTCATCATTATTGGTCTCAGCTTGTTTCTAGGAAGCATGCCTTTTACTGCATGTGAGATTACATGATTAGGGTCTTTCTTGAACATTCTAGAGAATGGGATTCGTTTTAAACTTCCGAAATAACCACTGTGAGTGAAATATTCTTTCTGCTCAGATTTTTTACCAGTTAGTAATATTTCTTTTGTATTTATAACTATCACATGGTCACTGTGTACCTGGTGAGGGGACCAATCTACTTTGTGCTTCCCTCTGAGTACATGCGCGATGTCAGCCGCTAGGCGACCAAGCACTTTTCCCTTTGCATCTACAATGCACCAGGAAGGAGCCGAAGGTTTGTTAGTAGAGGTTTTCATTATTATTTTGCGGCAGTATCTTTAGATTTTCCATCTTCCACAAGGGAAATCTCAACCATCTCTGCTCCATCGCCTTTTCTGAGCCCTATAGCTTTAACGCTCGTAAATCCAGATGGTCTATTTTTGAAACGGTCTTTAAATACTTCGATCATTTTTCTAGAAGCATTTTTATCGGTAACTATTTGGTTAATAAATCTGATTGCTATGTGAGAAGGCCTCTTTTTGGCCTTGTTTAACATTCTATCAAAAAGTGGCTGGATAGCTTTTGCTCTAGCCTTTGTAGTCTTTAGTTTCTCATAGAGAATGAGTGAAGTTACCAGATTACGTACCAGCGGTCTTCTCTGGGTTGGTTTTCTGCCAAGGGTTGATTTGAGTCTACCTATTCTCATGCTGCTAGTTCTGGAGGAACTTCTTCAGATGGACCACCATTATCCGCTAATTTTAAGTTTCTTTCCTCTAAAACATCGGCAACTTCGTCGAGTGCCTTGCTTCCAAATCCACGAAGGTTTGTGAGGGTTGCATGAGAGCACTTTGTAAGTTGCTCTATAGACCCGATTCCTCCGTTTATAAGTGCATTTAGTGTTCTAGGAGAGAAGTTTAGAATTTCGATAGGGGTGTAACTTTCTTTTGACTGTTGTACTTGCTCCTCTTCATTCTTAGCTGCTGCTCTGGAGAAGTCTGCAAAGAATTCTTTTTCGATTTGCTCTTCGTCGAGACTAAAGTAATTGAAGTAGCTATTTAGAAGTTGTGCTGAGAATTTCATAGCGTCACGAGCACTTAGAGAACCATTGGTCTCTATTTCAATTTGTAATTTGTCTAGATTAGTTCTGTCTCCTACACGTGTAGATTGAATATCATACTTAACACGTCTTACAGGGCTAAACACAGAATCTACAAATATTAGACCTGGCTCACTTTCTTTATGATTTTTTTCTGCTGCAGAAACATACCCAACACCTTTTTCGACTGTTAGGCTCATCTTTAGATCTCCATCCTTTTCTAGAGTTGCAATTTTTAGCTCAGGGTTGAGAATTTCTATGTCTGAACTTGCTTCTATGTTTTTTGCAGTAAGAGTACAAGGACCCTTTCCTTCTAAGGTTATTACTTCTGGATCTTTGTGGAATTTCTTTAGTGATAATTTTCTAGCATTCAATCCTAAATCAAGAACAGATTCTAATATTCCCTTTATAGCAGAGTACTCATGGCTTGCTCCTTCTATGCGTATAGATGTTACTGCAGCTCCTGGTAGACTGGAGTAGAGGACTCTCCTAAGAGCATTCCCCAATGTAATTCCATATCCCGGTGGCAACGGTGAGATAGTAAACAGGAGATGATTGTCGTCACCTGCTTTACTGCCCGGTGCTGGACCCGAAACTATTTTTGGTGGTCCGATTTCTTCCTGGATTATGTGCATGGGGTGGTGGGGGAAGTTGTAATTTTTAAATAAAAATTTCTATCTTGAGTAGAGCTCAACAACCTTCTGTACATCTAGCCCTTTTTCGAAGTGTTCTTCTTCTGGTAGAGATAAGATCTCGATACTTAGTTTATTTGGATCTACCTTTAGCCAGCCTGGAGGAACAAGTTTTTCTGTTGCAGCTGTGTTAGTAGCAAACAAAGGAGAAGTTGCTGACCTTGTCCTTATTGAGATTACGTCTCCTACTTTCATTACTCTTGATGGAATAGAGCATCTTCTTCCATTCACCATGAATAGTCCGTGAGATGCAATTTGTCTTGCTTGTGGACGAGAAAGAGCAAAGCCAGCTCTGTAAAGAGTGTTATCCATTCTTCTTTCCATTGCTCGGAGAATAAACTGACCTGTTGCCTCTTTGCTTTTTTGAGCTTTATCGTAATATTTTTTGAACTGCTTCTCAGAAAGCACAAACGTATGTCTTACTTTTTGCTTCTCAAGAAGTTGTTCTGCATATTCAGATCTTTTTGGACCACGTGTTCTTGGTCCTTTTCCTGGGCCATATGGTTTTCTTTGCAAGATTTTATCGTACTTGTCAGCACCGAATATATTTACGCCTTGCCTTCTACAGAGTTTCGCTTTTGGACCGGTATATTTCATAAGTTAATTAACAATTAAAAATTAAGGTTAAACACGACGTCTTCTTTTTTGTCGACATCCACCGTGTGGAATAGGAGTAGCATCTACAATTTTGTCGAAATCAAGTCCTGCTCCTTGTAGTCCACGAATTGCTTGTTCGCGACCTGGCCCTAGGCCATTTACAAATACTGAAACTTTTTCTACTCCAAATAGTACAGCCTTCTCTGCTGCTGCTTCTGATGTAACTTTAGCTGCATATGGAGTGCTTTTTCTGGAGCCTTTGAAACCACATGCACCACAACTAGACCAACAAAGTGCATTACCTGTTTCATCTGTAAAAGTGACAATAGTATTATTTTGTCCTGCATGTATGTATACATGCGCATATTGCACTTTTCTTTTGATCTTCTTTCTCTTTGCCGGAGCTGGGGGGCTAACTGCCATTAGAAATAATTATAAAAAGTAGTAGATACTATGTCTTTGTAAGTTTTACACGACCGGAAAGTCCAGTTCTCTTCTTTCCTCTTCGTGTTCTAGCATTTCTTCTAGAAGTTTGTCCTCTAGAAGGAAGTCTTCTTCTATGTCTATATCCTCTGTATGAACCTGTATCTTGCAAACGTCTGATATCCATAGATATTCTGCGTTTCAGGTCTCCTTCTGTTTCGATTTTATCTATTATAGATCGAAGAAGCGCCTCTTCTCCTTCTGTGAGGTCGTCGGACATTTTCATTGGGTCTATCTTTGCTTCTTCCAAAACTTTCTTGCTCAAACTTCGGCCAACACCATTTATATACGTCAGAGCGAATTCAATTCTTTTTTTGGCCGGGAGGACTACACCAGAGATACGTACCATTAGAGTTTTATAGATAGGGGATTAAGTAATTAACCTTGTCTTTGCTTGTGCTTAGGGTTGGAGCAGATATTACGCACGACGTTCTTGCGCCGGATAATGCGGCACTTTTGGCACATGCGTCGTACTGATGCTCTTACTTTCATATATTTAGGTTAAACAAAAATTAATTAGTTGCTTGTTATTTGGCTTCGTTATCTTCAGCAGAATCTGCCTCCTTCGAAGTCTTTTGAAGCTCTGGAATGATTTGATCAGATCTGTATCTGTATACAATCCTTCCTTTTTCCAAGTCATATGGAGTCATTTCCACTTTTGTACGGTCTCCTGGCAGAATTTTCACTCTGTGGAGTCGCATACGCCCTGCCAGATGACAGAGAATTTCGTGGTCCTTAGCCTGATCAGACAGAATTCGGACGCGGAAAGTGGTATTCGGATAAGCTTCTTCAACAATGCCAATGAGCTCTATAACAGCCTTACTCAATAGAAAATGGGGGGTTTAAGGCAGAAAACTAATACAAGCCGGTAAATCCTACAGATGGAAAGTGGCTTGTACAAGGTGATATACAGGAAAATATCGTTTTGTTACGAAAAAGATGTTGCAGGAAGCTAAAAATATGGTGTGAAATGCCTCTAGAGGCCTATTTCTTCAGCAATTCCCTTCATAGCGTCCAATGTTATTTCTATAAATTCATCCAAAGGGATTCCAATGAGCTCTTCACATTTCATGATTTGTTCACGATTAACTTGAGCTGCGAAACCTTTATCTTTTAATTTCTTTTTTACGCTTTTTACTTTTACGTCTTCTAGTTTCTTGCTTGGCCTTACTAAGGCAACTGCGACGATAAATCCTGTGAGCTCATCTACGCAATAAAGACATTTTCGTAGCATTGTATCTAGCGGATGCTCTTCTCCGTACTTTTCTGCATAATGTGATTTTATATCTGCAAGTAATTCTGCAGGAGCTTCTATGGGTTCAATCATTTCATCTAAAGTTTTTCCGCAATGCTCTTCTGCATCTTTTTCTAATTTATCCCAATCAAGGTCATGGAGCATTCCAGCTACTTTCCAAGTTTCTGGATCTCCACCAAATTTGTTTGCAAGAACTTCCATAGCTGCACCAGTCGAGACTAGGTGTTCACGTATTTTGTCTGCATGCTGTTCTAGTAGGGAATGGGCAGCAGGGAGGAGATGGCTGTAATCTGCGTGTTGGAGAAGGGGTTGGGACATGGCTTTCATATTAATGAATAATGAATAATTAACAATGAACAATTAAGGAAGACTATTTTATAAGAGATTCTTCTCCATAATTATTCATTATTAATTGTACATTGTTAATTTCGTTCAAGCCGAAGAGATCATCTCCAGGGCCTTTTCTTTTTCTATGGTAGACAAAAACCATCCAATCTGTGGTCCAGACTTTCTGCCTAAGAAGATTTCATATAGTGGTTGGAAAAGTTTTTTTGGAGCTATGTCAGCTTCTGTTTTTACTTCGTGGATAGTTTTATGAATTTCTTCTCCTTCCCATTCAGCTTTTTCTAGTGCAGTAGATAGTTTTTCTAGTACAATTTTTTGTTCTTCATCAAACTCTAAATCATTTGGTGTACTTTCTAGGATTACAAATTTGTATTCTTCTGGAGCAAGAGTGTCTATCCATGCTTTTACATAGCTTGCACGCTCTTCTAATGCATTTTTTTCTTCTTCGGTGAGCTTAGATCCTTTTAATTTTTCTGCTTCTTCTAGCAGATTTAGATGAGGCATCTGTAAAACAAAGCTAAGTACAGAAAATCTCATTTGCCATATATCTTCTGGATCTTTGCTTATATCCATTTGGCAGAGTTTGAAACTTCTCGCAAAATCTTCATCTGGTTCTCTGTGACGCTTAAAGAAATGATCAGAAAGTCTGTCGTATTCATCAAATAGATTAGGAATAGTTTTTCCAGTTGGATCGAAATCTATAGGCCTATTTGGAACTAATCTCATCATTAGAAGCTTTAGGATAATTCCAGGAAGAAGATCGCTTACTTCTTTTGCAGATGCTCCTATTCCTTTGCTGGCGCTCATCTTCTTTCCTCCAAGATTTAAAAACTCATAAGGAATATCGAAAGGATTTGGATAATCAAAAATTTCTTCCGAAATTCGCTTTGCAATAGATCTAGATCCTCCTGCTGCAGAATGATCCTTTCCACATCCTTCTATATGTACTTCTAGAACTTTCCATTTAGCGGCCCATTCCACTTTCCATGGGAGCTTTCCGTTTCCATCAAATGGACTCATAGATCCTTCATGACTACATCCTTTTGCCCAGGTGACCATATCTTCCTCACATCTATAAGTTACATTCGTGCCATCCCATCCAGTAACTTTTGTAGTTCCTGTTCTTCCGCATTTTTCACAAACTACTTGTAGTGGATACCAATCATCAGGCTTTTCTCCTCCGCTTACTTCTTTGTAGATCTTTCTAATTGCAGAGGCATTCTCTAGTGCATCTTTTATGCATTCATTAAATCTTCCATCTTTATAGATAGGTAGAAGGTTATAAAATTCTATTGGTAAATTTATTTTTTCTACTACACCTTTTATTTCTTCTGCGAAGATAGACGGAAAGTTTTCGCCAGGTTCTGTATCCATACCTAATGCTTTTATTTCTTCTTCATCTGGAGAGGGGATAGTAAACAAGGGCTTCCCCATATGTTCTTTGTATTTCTTTTTATCAAGGGTAGCAGGAAGTCCATCCATTGGATCAAATTCATTTAGCTCAAACTCGAATTTACATTTGATTCCTTCTTCTTGCAGAATCTCTGCAATAACTCCATGAATCACAATTCCTCTGAGCGATCCTACATGCACTCTTCCAGATAATGTTTTTTCATCACGTATGACGAGTTCTTTGCCTTGTGCAATTTCATCTTTAAATCGCTCTTTGATTTCTTCTCGCAGTCGGTCGGCCCAGATCATGGGTATAGGTTACAGGATTTTTACTTTTCTGATTACTGGGAAATTTATGAAAATTGTTTCTGGGTCTAACAAAATTAACAATGTACAATTAATAATGAATAATTATGGAGAAGAGTAATCCACTTCGGGAGAAATCTTACAAATTTGCAGTTGAGGCAACATTATTTTGTAGAAAGCTTATAAAAGAAGATAAGGAATTTATTCTTAGTAAACAGCTATT
Organism: Candidatus Peribacteria bacterium; assembly: GCA_018652265.1. GTDB lineage: Bacteria > Patescibacteriota > Gracilibacteria > Peribacterales > Peribacteraceae > JABICL01. The sequence continues at coordinate 12,175 of JABICL010000025.1, read as the reverse complement.
ACGATCTGCAACTAGTGTCGGAGCAAATATAGAAGAAGCAAATTTTGCATCCAGCAAGCGTGATTTTGCTGCAAAGCTTGCTATATCTTTCAAAGAGGCTAATGAAAGCTTATATTGGCTAAGGCTGATAAGAGATAGTAAATGTTCAAATGATGAAAATATTCCAAATTTGATTAAAATGGCCAACGAACTAATTCGCTTGTTAACATCAATCCTAAAAACCACTAAACAATCTCTTGCAAAATAGTCTTCCTTAATTGTTCATTGTACATTGTTAATTATTCATTTATAAAAAAATAGTCTTCCTTAATTATTCATTATTAATTAATTTAGCGTTTATTCCATCCCTTAGCCTTAAGCCCATTTTCAGCTGCCATCTGTTCAGCTTTTTGCTTACTTGGGCCTGTTCCTTCAGAAATTTTATCGTCTCCTATATATGCTGCTACTGTGAATGTTTTATCGTGATCTGGACCATCCTCTGTAACTACTTTATATACTGGTGTGATGCCATCTTTCTCTTGCGCAATTTCCTGAAAAGCACTTTTTGCATCTCTATCTTTTCCTTGTGCAATTAGTGTTCGAAGTTTGCAGATTATGAATGCATCTATAAAACCTTTAGCCTTTTTAAATCCTCTATCTAGAAACATTGCTCCAATCAAAGCTTCCAGAGAGTCTGCCAAAGTAGATTCTTTATTTCTGCCTCCACTTGCATCTTCTCCATGGCTTAAATTTAAATACTCTCCCAAATTTATTTCTCTAGCAATTTCTGCCAGGTGTTCTCCTTGCACTAGGGCCGATCTCCAATTTGTAAGTTCTCCTTCTGGCTTGTCACTGTTTTCGAATAGAAATTCAGTAACTGCAAGCTCTAGCACTGCATCTCCCAAGAATTCCAATCTCTCGTAGCTTTGTACATTTGGTGATCTTGCTGCAGATCTGTGAGTAAGAGCTTGATTAAGCAAGTCTTTATTTTTGAATCTTACTCCGATGGTTTTCTCGAGTTTTGGAAGCATGCACTAGCTATTATACCTTGTTTTTCTCTATAGCATTAAGTACTCCGTTTACAAACTTGCCACTTTCTGCGCCTCCATATTCTTTGGCAATTTCAATTGCTTCATTCATTACAACTGCCGGTGGAGCATCGCCTCCAAACAAAATCTCATAACCACCAACTACAAGTATTGCGCGAGTTATGTCATCCATTCTTTCTAGTGGCCATTGAGGAGCATTTTCTTGAACAGAAGAAAGGATTTCATCTTCTCTTTCATTTATTCCATCAAGTAATGCATGTGCAAATTCGCAGTCAACAGTTTCTATATTTATCTCTTTTATATTTCTATCCAATATTTCTATTGCAGAATGACGTGATTCACTTTCATTTGAAAAGTGAGTTTCAAATATTGTTTGCATTACAACGGCGCGAGCAAGTCTACGACGGGAGGCCATGTGACAATCGTATATTAGAAGCTGTAAATATTGAAATATAAAACTGCTATTAGGGCTTTAGGGCATTTAGGGCTTTTAGAATTAAGCGCTATAAATAAACCCCTAAACCCCTAAACCCCTAATCAGGCTTTTATCTTCGTAATCTTTTCTAGTGCCTTATCTCCGCTATCTTTGTTTTCTACGAAAGTAGCATATGGAGAGTTCATTCTGTTTCTAAGCCTTCTCCACTGTTTGCGTAAATATGCACCATAGCGCTTGCCGCCACGGTCGCTACTTAGCCTTTGTTTTGGTGTAGGTCGTTTTGCCATAAGCTGGAGGATATTAGAGGGATATTGGGGTTTGGGTCAATCTTTTAAGGTGGTTTTGCATATGTTTTGTAGCCTCTCAACTCGCCGTGCTTTCCTCGAGCGTTCGCCCGAGGCGAACGTCGAGAGGCAGCACAGCTCGCTCGAGGATAGCTGTCTTTCCTGGCTTAAATCGCCAATTTAGGCTATAATCAATAGATTTATGTACTTATATCCTGCCATCGCCATATTTGGACTTTTCGTGCCTGTAACTGCTGTTGCGGCATTGCCACCTATTGCAATTCCAGCTTCATCTTTTGGTCCACTTTGTGCTTACACAGGATTTTGTACTCCTGCAGGATCTGGGTTCTTGGAACTTCAGTTATTTCTCGCAAATGCAGTAATACCAAATATAAGAGCTCTATTTATAGGAATAGGAGTTCTTTATGCTGCATGGTACGCACTAAATATAATTATGAATGGCAGTGAAGAGGCAGCACTTTCCGAAGGAAAAAAATCATTTGCATATGCTTCTATGGGAATGGGAATTGTAGGAACTGCATCACTAATTGTAGATACATTTTTGCCTGCCACTGCTGGTGGCGGAATTGTAAATCCAACTCCGTTTATAACTGGTGCAAATATTATTGTTGATTTTATAACCGCAGTAGTTGGAGGATTTCTAGTATTTCTTGTTGGTTACTCTGGATTTAGAATCATTGCTCTAGAAGGAAATGAATCTGAAATAGAAAAACAAAGAAAAAATTTCTTCAATGGATTGCTAGGTATTCCAGTTCTTCTGCTAGCAAGAGTTATTGTAACTACCATTGCACCGGGAAATGCTCCTCAGCCGATAGTAGATGAGATTATAGGTATGGTTAGTTTCCTGTTACAAATTCTTGCAGGCCTTGCGGTCGTTACAATTATTGTTAGTGGGTTCATGTTTATATTTTCTATGAATAGTGACACCCTAAAACAGAGAGCTAGAAAAATACTTTCATCTACTATCATTATTTTGATCATAGTAATGTTCTCTTACACACTTGTGTCTACATTTATCTAATGCATCTTTCTATACTTCTTACTTCGGCTTTCTCCACATTACTTCTCCCTTCTATTGCGCATGCTCAGCTTGGAGTTATAGATGGTCTTGTTTCTACTATAGGAGCTAATGCAGGTTTTACTACAGCACTTGCTTCCAATGCAGTTAGTTGTCCAGCTGGAGCTGGAGTTGGTGCATGTGGACTTGCAAACATGATGGTATATGCAGTTATAAGAGGAAGAACTCTGATTTCTGCAATTGCTTTGGTAATTATGGTTGTAGCTGGATTTAGGCTGGTGATTAGCCAAGCAGACGAAGCCTTGGGAACTGCTAGAAGAACACTAGTTGGCGTAGTGGTAGGACTATTTATGATATATCTAGCTGAACCGTTTATAGATTCTCTGTATGGTGGTTTTACTCTTACACCTGCAGTATTTAATCCCACTGCTGGACCACTGCTCATGAACAATGAGCTAATGGGACTACTTCAGTGGGGTGAAACTCTTGTTGCATCTGTTGCTATAGGACTACTTGTTTATCAGGCAGTTATGGCTTTTGGTAGTTTTGGAACAGAAGAGGTTATAAGGAAAACATATAGAGCTGCTATGTACACAGTGCTTGGACTTATCCTTATAGGATTCAAGTTTGCGATTGCTGCGGTATTTGGTTATACAGCTATTGGTAGCATGCCAGGTTCTCCAGATTCGATGGTATTTCTTACTGAATTCTTTGGTGTTGTTAGATTTATACTTGGATTCACCGCATTCATAGTTGTTGGAATAATTATCTATGCAGGATTTACTATGCTTGCAAATTTCGGAAATGAAGATGCTATAAATAGGGGAAAGGGGATACTTATAAATGCAATAATTGGATTGGTTCTTATAGCGCTTAGTTTTACGATTGTTAGTACTGTGATACTTGGAATTTAATTTTCAATTTTCAATTCCTAATTTTCATTCAAGGATCAATGAATTAATTTTCAAAAGTGTAAGTTCTGGAAGATTGGAATTTGAATCTTGAAAATTGAATGAAAATTGAAAATTGTTAATTGAAAATTTTATCTATCAACTTCTTCGTCTCCAGAACATCATGTGTACGAATGATATTCGCCCCATGTTCTACTGCTATTTTTGTTGCCTCCAATGTTCCTTCTAGTGTTTTCTCTGTAAAAGATTTTCTGGAAGGGCTTACAAGAATAGGGCATCCAAAGTCATGTAAGAATTCTAAATTATTAAGTATCTCCCATGAATATTTGGGATCACTAGATACGAAGTGTCCAAGTCCAGGATCCAAAATCATTTGTTCTTTTTTTATTCCAGAATTCTCTGCTTCTCTAATTCTATCTTCGAAAAATTCGTGAATTGTTTCTAAAACATCTTCGTATTCTAATTGCTGAATTGTAGTTCTAGGAGAATTATCTTTGCTATGCATCAAAATATATTTACATCCTGTTTCTGCAATTAATTTAAACATTTTTTCATCACCTCTTCCTGCAGTTACATCATTTATAATTTCTACTCCAAGTTCTATGGCTGCTCGTGCGACTTCTGATTTATATGTGTCCACGCTTACGTTGATATGATTTTCTTCAATTTTTTTCTCCTGCTTTGTATCTTCTTCTTTTTCATCACTAACCACTAACCACTCACCACTAACCACTTTTCTAATTACTGGTATCACTCTCCCCATCTCCTCTTCTGCAGATATATCTTCCGATCCTGGTCCCGTAGACTCTCCCCCTATATCCACTATATTCGCTCCTTGTTCGCACATTTCCTCTATTCGAACAGTCGCATTTTCTAAATCGTTATACTTCCCGCCGTCGTAAAAAGAATCAGGCGTAACGTTTAAAATGCCCATAATTTGAATATTTTGCATGTATAAGCAGTATACCTGACACGTTTTTACTGATAAAATCAAGAGCTATGTCCCCCGAGCTAACATGGCAGGCGTTCAAAATGCATATTCGGTATCTCTCCGAGGGGCAACAAGCAAAGGTAGAAAGTGCATTTGAACTCGCAAAAGAATCACACAAAAATCAAGATAGAGCATCAGGAGAGCCCTATTTTGTTCACCCGGTTTCTGTTGCAATAATTCTTGCAGGCTTTAATGCTGATTATGAAACTATTATCGCAGCACTCCTTCATGACACAGTAGAAGATACTGATCTTACTCTTAAGGAGATAGAAGAAAGATTTGATTATGAGGTAAGCAGACTGGTTAATGGTGTAACAAAATTAGGAATAGATGATATGACTGATAGCATTTCTACTGATGAACAAATAGAAAATCTACGAAAGATATTTACCCTTATGCAAAGTGATGTACGCATTATGCTTATTAAGCTCGCAGATCGCATGCATAATGCTCATACAGAAGGCTTTCTGCCTAAAGAAAGACAGATAGTGCATGCAAAAGAGATTAGGGATGTTTTTGTAAAAATTGCGAATAGGCTATGCATGAGGGATATGCGTGATGAGTTTGAAGAGATTAGCATGAAGATTCTAGATCCAAAACAATTGGAAGAATTAAGAATCTTTCGTATGCAGAATGAATCAAGAGGAGAGATAGTGATGGATAAGATGCAAAAATGCTTCGGAGGCATGGATATCACGATGAAATATGAGCATAAAACTTTAAATAAATTGAAGGTTCAGATGGATGCAGGAGGAAGTTCTGTCACGGGTGTTTCTACTCTGAATGTAATCCTTGTATGTAAAGACATGCCTACTTGTTATAAAGTTCTAGGAATATTACATATGAATTGGTCCAGAGAGCTCCATTCATTTGATGATTATATAAACAGTCCACAAATATGTGGTTACAGAGGATTGCATACTACTATAATTATGGAAGATGGTACTCGTGTAAGGTGCAAAATAAGAACGCGCGATATGGATTGTTATGCACATAAGGGTGTTGCAACTAAGTGTTTCGATAGCAAAGCGAAAGGAGTTACAGATTATTTGCCATGGGTAGAACACATATCTTCTCTTTCGAAAGATACTGAGGATAGAAGTGAGGAATTCTGGCATAATTTACAAAGTGATATTCTAGGTGACTCTATAGTTGTATATACAGATCATGATAAAGAAATACAGGTCCCAAAGGATTCAACAGCTCTAGATGGTGCTTTTTATTGTTTTGGTGATAGGGCAAATCGTATAAAAAAGATTAGGGTGAATGGCGAGGAGGTTTCGTTTGGGCATGCATTAGAGAGGGGAGTGTCTATGGATGTGGACTTGTCTTCTCGTCCGAATGTAATGAGGGACTGGTTAAAACATGTGAATACTGGGATCTCGCAGGCTTATATAAGGTCTGGGTTGGCTAGAAAATCAAATATAGAAAAAGCGAAACTGGGCAAATCTCTTTTACAGGAGATAATGATAGAAAATAGAAAAGGATTGATAGAAGAATATTCAGATCAAAGTTTAATTGATGGAGTAAAAATTCTTGGTTTTGATACATTGGATGATGCATCTATATCTATTTTTGAGGGTAAGATGGAGCCGATCACTGTATATAATGCTATTTTTAATGGAAATTCAGAAGGAGTTGTCAGTGGTAAAGAATGTTCAATAGAGAATGGCAAGAAGAATAAATACAAAATTAGTTTTAATCTAAAAAAAGATGACATGGTTACTATGAATAAGCTTTTTTCGATAAATGAAAAATTTAATTTGAGCTTAAGAAGTTTAAGTATGAGTAAGTTATTTAAGAACTCTCCATGGAAAATTGATGCTAGGGTTTTGTTTTCGAAAGATGAAAGAGAGGCTTATAAAAGCGCATTAAATAAAGCTGGCATTAGTAATACAAAAGTAATTTCATACAATGAGCGTATATGTGCAAAAATAGCTGTTCCTGTTCTTAGTTTATTATGGGGATTGGATTGTTTATTGGGTAAAAAACTGATTATTGCAGGTGTATCACCATATGATCTTACTTTTTTGAGGTTTGCGGTTTTGCTGATTTTTAGTTTTGCCTACATATTCGTTGTATCTAAATTTACTACCAAGGGCGATACTAGATTTAAATGGATATATCCGTTTAATAAAAATTTATTATTTGCAGGTGTTGCAGTATTTATAACTGCACTTTCTAGTTATATCGCTGTGCAGCAAATCACTGCACTCTCATATTCTATGTGTATGAATATTGGCATTGCAGCGCTTTTGGTTTACAAAAATTGGAGTACTGAGCGTAGAAAGTTATGGATGAATATAACTGCATTGGCGCTAATACTATCTACCCTTCTGCTTCTTTTTGTAGAAACAGGATCTCTTACAAATATTTTTGCTGTTGCAGGTATTGGGTGTGGAATTGGGTTTGCTTTATATTCTTCTACTAGCAGTAAGTATCAGCTGCAGGAATCTGTGCAGTCTAGATATCTAATGTTTATACTATATTATTCTTTTGTGGCTTTTGTACTTTCGGTGCCATTAGTTTGTATAACATCATTCGAGCTCATAAAATCCTCGCTTTTTTGGCCATCTTTGGCATTTGTAACTTTTCTTACTGCGTTGCCTTATGTTGTATATTTTGAATTGCTCAAATATGAAAGTGTAAAAGTAACATGGAGTTATGTGCCATTATTTTTGATTATTATAACTATTGGAGAGGTGATATTTTATGGAAATATAGGATGGGAACTACTTTTGCCATCTTCTATAGCTGCTTTGTGGTATTTGTTTTATAGGGCTTAATGCTTTTAAGTTATTGATTGGATTCTGCTACTATTTTTTCTGTATTTACAAATACTGATCCTACAAAATGCGCAAAGCATTCTATTCTGGAATGGCAGCATGAATCATCGCCATCACTGTAATTTGTTCTAACAGTGAAATCATTTCCAGATGGCTGTGTTATTTGTAACACCTTGTTTCTTACACTTGCTAACGTTCTTACCATTCCAATTGCAGCACTTCCTGATCCGCATGCAGTTTCTTTAACTATGGTCGCAAACATATTTCTCACTCTATCCAACTCTGTTCCACCTGAAGCATTTTCAGGGTTAACATCAAATATCCCAACCGTTGGTAATATTTCAACTCCTTTCTCGGTTTTAGTATACAAAATTAATCCTGCAGCTGGTGATCTTGAAACAATTTCCATTCGATCTCTCATCGCTCTCAGAAAAATATCTACTTGCATGTCTGGATCAATTGACCCCAAATCTTTTGTGGATGCCCTTGCAACTACGTGTGTTATTCCTTCCATTTCCACTAAATGTTTCAAGTCTTTTGTGCCTCTACTTCTCGATGAAAATTCATTAATTTGAGGATGACTAATTACATTGGTTTTTACTAGCTTTTTATCATTAGGAGCATCAGTGCATTCACATTCTAATAAGTTTTCATTTCCAGAAGACTTAACCGATTTTTGAGCTGGATATGGCATATTGTAAGATAGTAACGCCGCCGCACTGGTTGCACTATTAATGCAAAATTCGCCTCCTGCGTTTTCAACAGAAATAAAATCATCGGACCCTTTGGGGATTGTTATTACTCCGATCTGTTCTGCTATACCAGCATTTATCATTGCTTGTGCAATTTTTATTCTTTCCTCTATGCCTGGAATAGTTTCATCAAAGCTGTGAACCAAAAGTGTCCTATTTCCTGATGGATTTAACAAATAAGAAGTTGCGTTAGCCTCATTCCTTTCTGATCTAAAATGACTTTTTAACTTACTTAATGCTGCAAATTCAGCCTCGATGCCAGCGGCTTTTGCACATTCCATTTCTATGTCATCCATGCCGAATGTTTGAATTTCATCTTTCATCTAATAAATTTAATGGAGTAAATAATAATAAACCCATGTAAAAATTCATGCAAACAGAAAATATATTGTATTTTCAGTCAAATAAGCTTGAATCTGTGTTTTTCAATAGCTTGCTAGCTGCGTACTGTGGATAGGTCACCGTTATCATCTCTGGCAATCGAATCTGCTCTTTGGAGTATTTGTTCTACATTGGTATCTGAAGCATGTGAATTTGAATCTCTAAATGCACTTGCAGCAATAATTACAGATTCAACATCTCTAGAATCACTTTCTGTGTGAACAATACCTTTATTAGTTTTTTCTCTTACGTTTGACATCAAACTCCTTACACCAGAAACCACTGTAGCCATCATTATAAGTGGCAGCCTGATAAATGTAGCTCTGTCCATGTTATCTATAGAACTTTCCATTGCCCTTGCTGTTAGTTTCTGTGCACGCATAACCATCATCAATTATCTGCATATGTGTAGCATTTTGCAACCAATTATTCTTACAATTTATTTGCTAAGTTTTGTGTGGAAATTCGGCTATTCTATAGCTCGTGTTTGACCCAGTAGATCCAAAACAATCATTTCCGGCACTAGAGCATGGAATTCTGCAGTATTGGGCGGAGGAGGATATTTTTAAGAGGAGTGTGAAGGATAGGGATAGTGAGGCACAGAGCATTTGGGATAAGAAGCTGGCTTCTAAAATGGGAAAAAAGAAGGAGAAAACTGCCAACTTTTCTTTTTATGATGGTCCACCATTTGCGACTGGACTTCCGCATTATGGTCACTTGCTAGCTGGGACTGTAAAGGATGTGATTCCTAGGTATCAGAGTATGAGGGGAAAGAAAGTAGAACGTAGATTTGGATGGGATTGTCATGGGCTTCCTGTGGAGAATTTAGTGGAGCAGGAAAATAATATTTCTGATCGAAAGGAAATAGAGGAGAAGGGGATAGAGTGGTTTAACAATGAATGTCGTTCATCGGTACAGAGATATGCCACGCAATGGCGTAAGACTGTGGAGCGAACTGGAAGGTGGGTAGATATGGATTGGGATTACAAAACAATGGATCCAGAATATATGGAGAGTATCTGGTGGGTCTTTAAACAGCTTTATGAAAAAGGACTTATATACGAAGGTTACAAATCCATGCATGTTTGCCCTAGGTGTGTGACTCCGTTATCTAATTTCGAGGTAACTCTGGGGTATAAGGATGTGCAGGATGAGTCGGTTACTGCAATGTTTAAGATAGAGGATTCAGATGAATATATTCTTGCTTGGACTACGACTCCGTGGACGCTTCCGGGGAATGTGCTTTTGGCTGTTGGTGAAGAGATTGAATATGCGAAAGTAAAAAGCGATGGAAAAGTTTGCATACTTGCAAAGGCGCTAGTCGAAAAAATATTTGATGGCAAAGAATATGAAGTTGTTGGAGAAATTCCTGGAAAAGAATTAGTTGGATTAAAATATGAGCCGCTATTTCCTTATTTCAAAGAGGTAGGAGAGAAGCATTTCAGAGTAGTTCAAGGTAATGAATTTGTAACTACTGAGGATGGAACAGGTGTTGTACATATTGCTACTGGTTTTGGTGAGGATGATTATCAGACAGGTAAAAGAGAAGGAGTGGATGTGCTTCAGCATGTAACCATGGAGGGAAAATTTATAGATGAAGTTACAGATTTTGCAGGAGAAGATGTAAAGCCAATGGATGCTCCAGGTAAGACTGATAAAAAAGTTATTAATTGGTTGAGTGATAAAGGAAAATTATTTGGAAGTAAGCAATTTTCTCATAGTTATCCACATTGTTGGCGTTGTGATTCGCCGCTTCTAAATTATGCAACGAGTTCTTGGTTTGTAGCTGTAGAAAAAATAAAAGATGACATCTTGAAAGCAAATTCAGAGACCAAGTGGGTTCCAGAGCATGTGCGTGATGGAAGATTTGGAGAATGGCTAAAGAATGCGAGAGATTGGGCTATTAGTCGTAATCGTTATTGGGGAACGCCTTTGCCAATATGGCGAAGGAATGGTGGAGGTAAAAGCTTAGATGGGCACAGGCGGACCGCGGACCGCGGACCGCGGACCGCAAATGATGGATCGGATATTGTAGTAATAGGTTCCAGAGATGAGCTTATGAATGTATGCCCAGAGAGATTTACAAAAGTAACAACACTTCGTCATGCAGAAAGCGAAGGCAATCTAATTCCTATATACCAAGGTGAATGCCCTGGAACTGATCTGACTAAGAAGGGGAGAGGGCAAGCGAAGCATGCTGCAAAGTTTGTAGCAAGTTCAGAAATTCCAGTATCTGTTATATATGCTTCTCCTCTTGCTCGTACACAGCAAACTGCGGGAATAATTGCGAAAAAGATTGGTGCAAAAGTTATTGTAGATGATCGTCTACGTGAAGTTAATTTTGGTGATTGGGAAAAGAAGACTGTGGATTTCTCGGATCTTACTTTTGTAAAAGAGCGTCGAGCTCATAAGATGGAAAAGGAAAAGCCTGAATCTATGTATCATTTCGATGGAATGGAGACATGGGATTCTGTGCAGGATAGGATTCAGAATTTCTTTGCAGAGATGCTTCCTAAACATAAAGGAGAGCACATTGTTGTGGTTACTCATGCAGATCCTGCTATGAATGTGAAGCACTTTTTCAGTGGAGAAGATCCAGTGAAATTAAGTCATCAGCCATATCCTAGAAAAGCAGAGCCAAAAGTTTATTTCTGGGATCACAAAAGATCTGCACAGATGGATTTGCATAGAGAGACTGTGGATGAATTAATGGATATTACTGATGGATCAGTCTCAGCTGAGCTGACGTTAGTACGTCATGGTGAGACAGATTGGAATAAGGTAAATAAAATAAAAGGCCACGAAGATATTCCATTGAATGAGAATGGAAGAGAGGAAGCTCGCAATCTTGCCTTGAAATTAAAAAAAGAAAAATATGATGTAGTAATATCTTCGGATTTATCACGTGCAGCAGAAACTGCAGAAATTATTGCTAAAGAACTTGGTATTCCACATGAGCAAAAATTAGAAATTCTAAGAGAAAGAGATATAGGATCTTGGACAGGAAGAATAATGAAAGATGTGTTAGATGAGCATCCTTCGATTGCCGAAGAAGCACATACTGTCATGCTTCATCACATTAGCCCGGAAGATGCAGAATCGGTCAGCTCCATGTTTGATCGAGCTCGTAAAGTTTGTGATTTTATTTCAGAGAAGTATGCTGGCAAAAAAATTATTGCAGTTGGTCATAATGGAATAAATAGAGCAATTCGCGTTGTAAGTGGTGAGATGTCATATAAGGAAGCATTGGGCGTAAAACAAAGCACAGGCGGTTCGGTTAAGCTATCTATTAAATCATCTCTTAAGCGTATCCCTGAAGTTCTAGACTGTTGGTTTGAGTCGGGATCTATGCCATACGCTCAAGCACATTTTCCATTCGAGAATGGTCACTGTGATAATAAATTGCCAAAAGATTTTCCTGCTGATTTCATATCAGAAAATCTAGATCAGACACGTGGATGGTTTTATACGCTCATGGTTATATCCACAGCATTATTTGGTAAGCCTGCTTTTTGGAACTGTATATGTGGAGGAATGATTCTCGCAGAAGATGGAAAGAAGATGAGT
>JABICL010000036.1 GCA_018652265.1 Candidatus Peribacteria bacterium | reverse complement strand
TTTTCTACTTCTGCCTCTGCAATTGCTATATCTTCTGGCCTAGTACCTTCTTCTAACTCTCTCAAATCTGCTTGAGCAGCTTGTAAATTTGCTAGTGCAGAATTTACATTTGCAAGAAGTTCTCCAGCTCTAAGCGAAGCAAGCCTATCCCCTGCTTCTATTTTATCTCCTTCTTTTACAAGCACCTCAGCAACTACCCCGGACATAGGAAACTGAAGATTTAAATCACGCTCAGATATTACCGTTCCCACTGCCTCTACTGTTTGAGTTATATCTCCACGAATTACCATGGCAGTTATATATTCTGGCTCTGGCTCTGCAGTAACCTTTAAGTACCCATAAGTAAGAGTGAGAAATACAAGAGCTACAACAGTTAGCTTTCCCCAATGATTTCGTAAAATTGTACGAATAGATTCTGGAATCATGTTCCACAACTTCTTTACAAAACCTTTCTCCGCTATTTTTTCTAAATGCGGATGTGAATGATGATGTGTTTCTTTATGCTTCTTCGCATGTTCTACTTTTTTCTTGGTCATAGTGTATAGATTCTACTATTCTTCAATAGAAGCTTCCAGCAGTTCCACTTGTCCGGATATGGACAATACATCTGAAAGTCTTTTATCCTTATGCACCAATTGAAGACTGCCCACAACATCATTTTTTGTAGAAAGCAAGATCTCTACCTCTATCTTTTGACCAGAAGAAAAAGGTTTAATATCAAAACCAATCGCATAAGAGGGATCATCATGAAGCTCTTCTGAGACATTATTTTGATTATCCAGCATACCAAGCTTTGCATTATCAATTATGTTCCCAAAAACATAACCAGGCTCATCTATTTCCCAATAATCAGGGTCTGAATCAACAAATCCGTTACCTAACTCGCCCAACATTTCACCATATTCATCTGTTCTGTTATTCGAGTTTTTTGTCTCTTCTATATCACCAAATACTGTTTCGGGGTCAATAAAAAAGATGAATTGCATATCATCCATTGAATTAAGCCCTTCATTCTTTAGGGTATACAAAAGAGTCAAATTTTCCTTGTCTTCACTTAATTTCTTAGACAGATCCAAAGAAAGAAAATCTGGCAGTACATCCTTTGAAAATTCAGCGCTCTTGCCAATTTCTTTATCATTCAAGTCCATAGATGGAATGTAGATGAATGCATCAAAATCATAAACATATCCATACTTACCAAAAGTAAACTTATAGCCATCGGAATAATCAATTAATTTTTCTGTATCATAAGAAAACTCAGATGGCTTATCTTCCTCTTTATATGGAGTGAGCAGATCTTTCTTTCTTTGCTGATATTTTTCGTTGTATTCCTTAATATATTCCAACATGTCTTCCCTGGTGGATTTCGATGATTTATTAATAGAAATACCATCATCATGCACAACTGCCGAAATAATGTGTTCTGCACCACCAAAATGTGAAACTGTTAGATTAGTAATCTTACTAAGAGTATCTCTTAATTCCGAATATCGCTTTATATTCTGCATTTGTTCACGTTTGCCACTGTTTTTTAACCACTGATCATCAAGCTTCGCCAGCTCCTTCTTATCCTCGATTAACTCAAGTCCATTTTCAGTATCTCGCAAAGCAAAACCTCGTCTCTCTGGTATTTCCTCTCCAGGATCATAAGCAAAAAAGTTTTTCTCTAATAAAGGATCACATGCAACTTGCGTAGCACCAAGTGATTCTGGGCTATGCTCGGACAAATTCGATACATCATCAGATACAGTAATCGGAGTCTCATCTAGCAAAAAACATTCTGTTTTCTTTTTTGGATTTTTTTCAGGAACGTGATGCACTATCTCTTTCACTTCACCGGCTCCTGTCAAAATCAGATTCACAAAAACCTTCAATTTACACAGGATGCTATTCGATAATTTCGCTGTTTTGCCACAAGGAGAAATCACCTGAATTTTTTGTTCATTTATACCTCCCACATGAATACTTTGAATATTGGAAAAATATGATGGTTTTATATTCCATCGAACCGAATCATGGGCAGTTACAGCCAGAATAACTGGCTTACTTGTGTTCACATCTATCTGAATTGCCTCATCATTAATCGTAGAATATGTGCCAATGGCATATAAAACCGGCTCCTGTGAAAACCAAGTCATTCTTTTATAAGCAATAAGAGAAGTACCAAGAAGAATAGTCACTACAATAAAAACGGCTACGACTTTAATAACTTTTGTATGCATAGTTCACATAGTAATGATGCACTAACATATGTGCAACATACACAATTCTTTAGAATGGTGCGCCCGACCCCACTTCACCAAGGCTTCGAGGAGCCTCCTCATGTTAACAGTATATGATGAGTATTTTGTTATTGCTGAAGATGGTGCGCCCGGCAGGATTCGAACCTGCGACCCCCAGCTCCGCAAGCTGATGCTCTAATCCAGCTGAGCTACGGGCGCAACAGTGCTGATTGTAGTTTGTAAAAACAATAAAGTCACAGAAATACTTTCGTTTGTTTCAAAAATCCTTAGAATGCAACGGCTTATTTTTTAATCAAAAAATCATATGAATGGTCAATACCCAAAAGTTTTCCAAACTGCATTTGAACAAAATGCTGCAGATCTAATATCGCTAGCAAATAGCAATGTAACAATACCCGATGAACTACCAGAAGCTATAACCTCTGAATATGCGCTACTTGTTGGAGCATGTATCGAAAGTGAAGATGACGAAAGAAGATCAGCTATAGAAATAACTATGAGCCAAGTAATAGATGCATTGGAATCCAGCGAAACAGAAGTTAACACCGAAATACTTAAATATATAGAACTACACAGAGGAAGTATAAATGAGGTAGTAGCAAATTTAGCAGAAGAACCTGCAACTGTATAAACCTATTTCACAGAAACCCTCTCCCCATCCGAACTTACAACAACATGAATCTTCCCATCAGCAGATTTTGCAAACTCTCCATTGGTTTCGTTTGCAATATAAGATTCAAATTTTTCTAGTATCTCTGTCATGCCATCACCTGCCTCCAGAGTAATTCTGTCATTTACCCCAAGACCTTTGTCTTTACGCAGAGCCTGAACTGCACGAATGGCTTCTCTGGCCATTCCCTCAAGGCGCAGGTCTTCTGTAATTTCTATATCCAAATTCACTACTATTCCCTTATCAGACGCTACTGCCTCTCCTTCTTTTCCTCTATAAACAATTTTTGCTTCTTCTAAACTTAATTTTTCTTCCATCACTGTAATAGTTCCATCTGAATTCTCTGTGAAGTTACCTGACTTTGCCTCTTTTATAATCTCCTGAACTCTACCTCCGATGCGAGGACCTAAAACTCTTGCATTTACCTCAACTGCTTTTTCTGCAATTCCAGAAGCATTTTCTGAGAGCACAACCTCTTTTACGTTTAGCTCCTCGGATATAACCTTGATGTCATTAGTGAGTAGTGAGTAGTGAGTAGTGAGTAGAATTGTCACCTTACTTAATGGCTGTCTTACCTTTACATCTTGCTCAGCTCTTAGCTTCATTCCAAGTGCAACTATACTTCTGATTAATCTTGTTTTTTCTATAAGTGCATTTTCTTCTTTTGTAATCGCTCTCTCTTCTGGCCAATCCTCCATATGAACTGAACTATGATCTTTATCTGTAAGATTTAGATATATAGCTTCTGTAATAAATGGACAGAATGGCGCTAGAACTTTTATAAATGTCATTATTACTTCATTCAAAGTAGATATCGCCATAGCTCTTTCTTCCTCTCCTTCTTTTCCTGCAAAACGACGACGTGATCTTCTTATATACCAATTTGTAAGAGCATCTAGAGTTTCATAAATCTCTGCACATGCTAGTGACAGATCATATTCGTCTAACTGCTTTGTAATTCTGTTTACTAGATCTTGCACTTCGGCCAAGATCCACAAATCCATAGGATTTTTACTACTCTCCTCGAGCGTTCGCCCATCGCGAACGTCGAGAGGTGAAGAAGAGCCTCTCCACTCGTCAGCCGCGGCTGACTCGGTCGAGGAAAGTCCTGCGGCATTCGAATGCAAAACAAAGAAACTATAAACATTCCACAGAGGAAGTATTATTCGTCGCACAGTTTCTTCTACAGGCTTCTCCGAAAATCTAATTTCTTCTGCACGAACAACAGGAGAAGACATAAGAGTAAAT
>JABICL010000016.1 GCA_018652265.1 Candidatus Peribacteria bacterium | reverse complement strand
GTAATTGCAGACATATCTGGAGATACTATCGATGGAAAATCTGCATTTCATTTGTATGACACATATGGATTTCCTATAGAGCTCACAAAAGAAATGGCTGTGGAAAAAAATCTAAAAGTAGAGGAAGAAGGATTCCAAAAAGCATTTCAAGCTCATCAGGAACTCTCTAGAGCTGGAGCATCACAACGTTTCTCTGGAGGACTTGCAGATAACTCTGCAGAAACTACAAAGCTTCACACAGCTACACACTTACTAAATGCAGCACTTAGAAAAGTACTTGGAGATCACGTAATGCAAAAGGGATCAAATATCACACAGGAAAGATTGCGATTCGATTTCAATCACGATGAAAAAGTAACCAAAGAAGAACTACAAGAAGTAGAAAAACTTGTAAATGAAGCTATACAAAAAGATCTTCCAATCTCATATCACGTTACAACTGCAGATAAAGCAAAAGAGGAAAATGCTATCGGAGTATTTGATGATAGATACGGATCTGAAGTAAAAGTATATACAGTAGGAAATGATGATGAGATATTCAGCAAAGAAATATGTGGAGGACCTCACGTTGCTCGCACTTCTATGATCGGATCATTTAAGATAAAGAAAGAGGAAAGCTCATCTGCAGGAGTCAGGAGAATAAAAGCTGTGGTTGCAGGTGGGCCAGAAAGTGTGGAATTGGCTGAAGAAAGTTGTGATTAAGGGAAACAAGGAAATCTAGGGAATCAAAGAAAACAAGGATGTTTTTCAATCCTTGATTCCCTTGATTACTTTGATTACTTTGATTATTTCGATTTCCTTCTAATTCCCCATCCTTGTCCTCTTAGTCTCAAGATCACCACGCATCTCCCCTCTTCCTGTTCTACCATTAGACTTTCTAATCTTCTCTTCAAACATACTTCCAAAGAAACTCTGAGTTCCATCACTTTGGAACTCCATTTCATAATCTTCATCTTCTTCATCTTCTCCTGCCCCGCGTAGTTCGTCTTCAACGAACGAAGTAGGGTCATCTTCTTCATCAGAAGAATCTACATCTTCTAGTATTGGAACAGGCACATCTTCAATTGAATTTGTCTCTGTTCTCCATAGACGTAGACGTGTTTTCTGAAAAACACCTCTAAATTCCCCTATAGCATTTTGTATTTCACTTTTAAATTCTTGTCTATTGTCTCTTCTTCCTTCACGAAAGTCCTCTCTAACGCTTTTTCTTTCTATTCTAAAAGATTTTCTAGCGCCCTCTCTTTCTGCTTTGAATTCATCTAAATCCATACCCCCTTGTCTAAAGGTTCTTATGTCTTCTTTCTTTTTCTTCATAAAATCTTTTCTTTCAGATTTCTTCTCATTCATAAATTCTTTTAGAGAAGATCTACGCTCTTTTCTAAAATCATTTCTAGCACTTCTAACTTCTTTCATTCCTGCTCTCACAGAACCTCTAAGTCTATGCATTGGCCTTCCGTTTTCGTTCACCACATCAGGAACTATATGATTATCTTCTCCTGTATCAGATCTTTCAATTCCATATTCATACATTTTTCGCATTCTGTTTTTTCTCATTTTCATTCTCTTTGCACGAAGGTCTTTGATGTCAAAAATAGGACCTCCAACAGTTGCTGGGTCTGTCATCTCATTACTTCCTGTAACAGATGAAGTTGTAGGCTCTTCCTGAATAGTTATATCTGAAAGCAAATTTTCAGATACACCGGAATCCTCTGCAAAAGCTACAGGTGTCGCAAAGAACATAAATAAAAATATAGATACTGCTGTGTTTTTCATGTTTGTGTTTGTGAAAAATGTTATGAGAAGTTTACATGTATATTATACGCTTTTCTTCTGTCTTATTCAACAGTATCCTTATGCTCCTGATTATGAGAAATAAGTTATTTTTTGCGGCATTTTTTACTTTAATACTCATTCCTAGCGCAGCGCTAAGCCAAAATAATAACATCCTTATGCATGTACGCATATATCTATCATCAATCATTTCCGATGCAGAAAGCATATCAGTAGTAAGCCCACTCGCAGAGGAAGATATCCGTGCATATGGCATAGATCTCATGCAATCAATGGACAAAATAGAAAACGCCGAAAGCACAGAAAAATTCTTGGGAAAGTTCGAAGATGTCTTCTACAAAATATTCACAGATAAAGATTTGGTGAATTTAGAATCTTTTAGAAAAGATATGACATCTGCTCTGGCTGATTTAGATGATGCGCTCTCTATACTTACAAGTGGTAATGATAGAAAAAATTTAAGATCAGACCTCGCTGAAATTCAATCAAAATTACAAATGGTCTCAGAAGAAAAAGGCCTTACTGAATGGATAAATATGTTTGATCTGTTCACTGCAAAATTACTCACACATGCACTAACTACAGATATAGAAATACTAGTACAAGATGCTCATGCTCTACTTGATAATTTGTCTTCCTATACATCTCAACTGGAGTCTTCAAATATAGATACTGGAGATTTAAAAGATGAAATATCTGAACTTAGAGAAATGCTAGAAAATGTTTCAGAAGAAGAAGATTTCGATAAATTTATAGAATCGCTTGAGGAAGTACTTATATCCGTACCAAAAACGCAATGATGCTTTCTAAATTATTTAAAACATGCGCATCGATTGTAATGATAATAATGATATCTGGATGCTCAAAAGGGCCCGAAACAGTCGCAGAAGAATCTGCTCCTATACCCACAAATCCAGAAGCACGCACTGCCAGACTCACCTCTTATATACTTATCCGAAAAACAGAAAAACTACGAGATAAAGCTATATATCTAAAGCACAGAGAAGAGGGCGAAAGGCTACTGAGGTTTTTAGAGGATGGAAAGGATGGAAAAGAGTGAAAGGATTAAAAGGAGACGCTCATATTTGATATTAATGACATTTCCTTTCACTCCTTTAAATCATTTAAATCCTTTCCATCTTTGTGTTAGCATGCCCACATGAGTGCAAACACATTAAAACTTAGACCAAATGAAAAGGCTATTTTTGACAAACTGTCTGACGAGCTTAAAGACGGCTGGCAGATTGAAGATGAAAAACTTGAAGCAGAAGAAACTATAGAAGAATTAAAGATGAGACACGACATGTTCCGCGGAAGTGAAACATGCAAAAAAATTCTCGATGCTATGTCTGGCGTAAAAGATGAAGAAGCTCTAAAAAAAGCAGCTTCAGAAATGGACTTTTCTTCTTTGGCACAAGAAGATGCTGCAGAACTTTTCTTCACCCTCGGGACTACAGCAATATCTGCAATTATTTTCGGAGCACTAGAAGCTGCAGATTCAGATGATGACCTAGAAGGAATCGCATCACTAACCGAAATAAGACACATGTTATTTGAATCCAATTCCTCCATTTAAAAATGTCTACAGCAACAGATCTACCAGCACAGGCTCCAGGAGAAGAAATATTCCCTGCTTCCAGAAATAGAAATGAATTTAGTGAAAATCTTGGAACAGAGATGACTTTGGAACAAATTGCAGAGAAGCTAAAAACTCAAGAAGGCAAGATGGAGGTTCTACAGATGATAAAAGATGTAAATCCTGAATTGAATGGGAATGTAGAAAAAGCAGGAGATATAGTTAAGCTAAATACAGAGCAATTACTAAAGAAAGAAAGCTTCATAAAGAAAATGCTTAAACTTCCAGGAAGGGCAATGAGTAAAACTTGGGAAACTGTCAAAAAACATCCTGTGCTCACTGCTGTATTACTTGTCGCAATTGCTGCAGCTGGAGCTTATTACATGGGATATCTACCTCAGCTTGGAAGCTGGGGGCTTAAACTAAAGAGCTTATTTACTGGTGCTGCCGGAAGTGCTGCCGCAGAAGGTGCAGGTGAAGCTGCTGCCGAAGGAGCTGCGGAGGCTGTAGCTGAAGGGGCAGGCGCTGCTGCAGGCGCTGCATCTGAGTTTGCTGTAGAAGGAATAGATTCTTTGAAAATTGTTTTAGATGAAAACGCTGTAAGAATTGGAGAGAAAGTTATGGACCTAGAAACCTTTGCTTCAGAAGCAGTAAAAATGAAGGAGGCAAATCCTGATCTTCTGTTTGATGTTCTCAGAAGCGCTGATACCAGAGTAACGGATGAATTTATGTTTGGAGATATTATGGAAAAGATAGGAATGGAGAACGTGAAGGATTTTGATTTTAGTGGGGTTGTGGAGAGCTTGGAATAGACCTCTCATAAGCTTTACATGGCTCTAATTACAGGGATAATAATCCCCCATTTGGCATTTTTGCTAAATGGACCGGATCTTTCAAATCACGATTGATGAATTTAGACATTGGCACTTTGGATATTTAAGTATCTAGTGTGCCAATGTCAGATAAACATGTTCGCTTTAACCAATTTTGAAATCACGAGAGGAAAAAGAAATCATGTCGAAACAGTTTTCAAGCCAAGCCCTTTGGCGACACAAAGAGAAGCTAGTTAGTGGAAGTCTTATAACTTCCATGGAAGGGCTCAGGAACAAATGGCGCGTTTTTCCATTGGTGCGCCGACCAGTTGGCCGAACGTTCTACGGAGCCGGGAAACGCTTGCCGTTCCATCCAAATGACTTCTATCCATTCGGAGAAAGCTCAAAAATTACAAGTGCAGAAGAAGCAGAGGCTGCCCTTGGAATCTCTGAAGAGTGGTACGGCAATTGCGGAGAAACAAACACTGGCAACAAAAACCCCGAGGACGACGGAAAGCCGTTTTTCCGAGAAGGCCAGGCACACATCATCGACCACGATGGAGATTTGATCTCTACTCAAGAACTGATCGAAGAAGATCCTGATTTCATGATCGGAGAAGCAACGATCGAAATTGCTCAGGATTGGTTCAGCGAGGTGACGTTGCCGATCTACGACAAACACTTCGATCCGGATCGGGTACTGATGGACCACAGACACAACATAAAGTGGGAGTACTACAACTTTGACCCACTGAACAACAAGAGGCCTCCGACCCCAGATCAACACACAACTGCGATCGGATACTACCCATGGGTAACACCCGAAATGGTGCTGAAAGCTCTGCATGAATTTGGCAAGGGTAACAGCATGGAACTTCGTCGACTGCAGCCACATGTTCTCATGCCGGTTGGTTGGGGATTTGCTACTCCTAATGGAGTAGATCATGCGCCCACAAACTACTGCACACAGGAGCCACAAGCTCGTTACGACGAGCATCTACTTGTGGAAGACAAGTGCGGTGAACGAGATCTTTCGTGGGATATTGCGTGGTCTGCCGTCCGCAACGAAGACTATTCACCAGAAGATCGCAATTGGGAAACGGTCATCGAGAAAACAGATTGGGATCTCGTTACCGACCCAAATTTCGTCAAGAAACACCAGTGCTTACCGGTGCTAGATCAAAAGCGCACTGAAGATGGAGATGGCACAGTAACATGGGTCATCTACGGAAACATTCGCGGAGATCAGATGGCAAGCACTCAGCGAATTGTCATCCCACCAAAAGGTCGTCACGTTCTATATCATCCTTCTTGGAGCATTTGTCACGCACTCCAAGGTCAAGGCAACATCGGCGGCATGAAGATGAAGTTTGAGCCGCGTGCTCGGATCGGACAGTTAACATATGACCGGTGGTTTACACCGTACAAAAATGCCATCGCTCCCGAGGGCATCGAGGTGGTTAACACCTCGAGAACAAAAGACTTGGTGTTCAAATGCACCTTCGGTCCAAACGCTTTCCCAGATGGTGAACAGCCAGTACTGGGATGATTCAAAATAGATTCGTCAATCGTATTAGCGTGAGCTTTCCATGCATGGGTTCACGCAAAATCCGAAAGACCCGATAAGACCCAGCACTACGACATTGGCATGCTGGGTCTTTTTTTATGCAAAAAAAGAAAGCCCTCATCATTACAATGAGGGCTATAAGCGCAGGCAGGATTCGAACCCACGATCTCCCGCCCTGAAAAGCGGGCGCTCTAGACCACTGAGCTACTGCGCTAATATGCTCATATTAGTACTTTTTGGCTTGGACTCAAGGTATAAGCATAGTTTTTCGTGCTATAATTAGAATCTGGTCATTTAAATCGTTTGTTGCACGTCCAGTTTGCTCTTCGGCTAGTTGCCCTTCGCTCATCGCGTTGAGGCGCGACTCGCTCAGGACGTAATCTCTTCGGCTTCGTCCTACGCCCTACGGACTTGGACTCGGCTCGAATTCAATTACGGGGATGAAAGGCATCGACAATGTGATAATGATTTCGTTTGTTGCTATCCGGGTTTGTAGTGGTACCTGTTACCCACTGCTACAACGAATATCTGCCAAAGATGTTCCAACAGCTTTCAAGAATGCTTTTGCAAACTTCCGCTTGCCGGAACTAGCTCCAGCTCTTGTAGCTTAAGTCTGCCTCAGGCGGACACGCTCCTCTTCCTATTCTCGCTAAGTTGAATGAGTGTCATTAGCGAGGCTAATGCATTATCTGGCACTGTAATGTAGCTAGTAACTTTGTGCCGAACTTACACCCTTTCTTCGTTTCTCTCTTATGGGATGTAAGTCAATCGAGAGAAACTATGATCGTAGACGCTCTCAAATCACACGTTGCACCCGGGTTCAAATCCCGGCATCTCCACCATTGGCTTATTTAAGCCAAAATATGAATATCAAGCTGCTTATTTAAGAATCATTTTTATTAAACGTCTTCGCTCCTATACATGCTAACTCAAAAAGACTCGTAAGAACTTTTGCCATGTCTTTGTGATAGATTTTCATACCTGCAGGCTTATCGCCATGTGTCACAAATAGCGCAATCATGTCACCGATGATATTAAGCTCACAGTCAGCAGGAAAACTCTTATGTGGCACCAATATGGTAGTTCTTAGTTCGTCATTATCGCGTTGCTTGTATTCTTTTGCCTCTAGCGTATCTGGCTGAATACTACGCACATGCATTCCTTTGTCTACCCTATGTTTTGTATATGTTTTCCAATCATCATCACTATGTTCAACGTGATATTTATTGAGGCCAAAACAAAGCTGCTCTGGCTGATCTTCTTCTAGCGTTTCTTTGACTAAAGCTGTTACTGCATCAATGCCCTGGTAATATTTGAGCTCTCCTTTTACTTCAAGTATTGGCTTGATCTGTTTATCTTGAATTTTTTTGAGCTCTGGAAGCAAGCTCTCTGCCTCACGTTCCAAATTTTCCTGAATAGTCACTCTCTTTTTACATACATGTACAATTTCTTCAGGTGTTGATGCTTCGAAGTATGTAACATCATTTTTCTCAAACGATGTGACTAACATTTTTCTCTTTAGAGAACGCAGTGATGCATAGGCAGTTACACGATTAAGATTTAGTCGTTTGGCAACAATGCTTGCAATAGAAGATCCATATTCAAGAAGGAAAAGATATATCTCTTCTTCATTTTTAGTTAAACCAAGTTGTGCGAAGAAAGTGTGCATAGTGGTTTGGTGTTATAGGAGTAACACCACTTATTATACACCAAATTTATACATTATTTGCCAATTTAAGCGTTTTTAGTATTGTATGTAATTGACATAATTACAGTATTATAACATAATTTTACACTATCATTAAATACCAATGATTATGAATTCCTTATATGAACGTCCAATAGAAGAAGAGCAAGGGCCAACGAATAAAATCATTTCCATTCCTGAGCTTGGGGAACTACGGTCAGCAGATAAGCATTTATTTCGAAGGCTTGTAGGTGTAGCTATGGAAAGAGCGGATATCCAAATTGCAGGGCAATTCAAAATTGAAGAAGATGGAACAGTGTGTATCGTGCCATATAATGATGGTGACATTATCTGCATCTCAGAAAATTTTGCTCTGCAGATATCAAAAGTAATAAATGAGTTATACAAAAAGCTTGTATTCAGAAATCCGAAAAATCTAATCTCACTTCTTGATGAATATGATGAGACATCTCCTGTACAAACAATACAAGAAAGTATGAAGGAATTAAATGATGTAGTACCAGATCTGGGTTATTCTCCTTTTTATTTTGAAGGCAAGCCATATGGATTCTATGAAGTTTCTGAAAAAGCATTTGATATGCTTGATATACAATCAGGCGCTTCTTTGACAGAAGAAGGTTTCAAAGAAATTTTAAGACAAGCTAGTGAAAGCACCTGTCATCCAGATGATTTTATGTTGAGGGAAGTAAATTCCACTCATTCTGATGAAAGTGTAAAGTCATCGAATTTTGATAAAATGATGGCAAAAGTTGCAGATGATATAAGGGCATTTAGAACAGATTATGTAAAAGCTATGAAGGGAGTTAAAAAGCCAACTTTACAATTTTGTTATCGGACTATTCTAGAACTAGATAACGATGAAAATCATAGTGGGTGTGATGCCGCTATTTCGAGCGTACGAGATGCCATAACTACAGAAATAATGAAGGTCTTACCAAAGCTTGCTGATCACATACTTGAATCTGCAACGTCACAGGAATTACAAGTGTACAATGCTTACGAAAATCCTGGCCTGGAGGCAGTAAGAGCTAAAGTGGAATATTATATGTCAGATGTACTCAATTCAGATGAGGAAATTATTCGCTATGTTCGTTCTGACGATGATACACAACCTGACCAATTTGGCGTAAGAGAGATGATTCCGTATTCAGGAGATGATCCTGAATACATCGGCACCACACTTATTTGCTATGCTAGAAACGGTCGTCATGAGCAGGAAATTCTCGTACGCGTACAGAGTGCAAACATAAATGGAGCTATGGTGAATAGTATTGGACAAACAGCAAATGAATTCCTTCAGGAACGAGTAAAATTTGAGCATATTCCAGCTATTCAAGGGCAAATAGATAGATTGGAATTTGATCTATCACAACTTGCAAATGGAATACCAGAACAAACAAATTCAGATATTGTTGAAACCGCTGTAAAACAATTGGGTATAATAAGAGACAATCTTATAGAAGCTGGCCCTAGCACATTGCAAGCAATGATTGAGCATTTAGAGACACTTCGTGACCAACAAGTGGTATATCTAAGTCTAGATAATAAGAAAGTCCTTATAGAGAGAAGTATTCAACATTATCGCTCTCAAAAAGTTGTAGCATAAAAAATTGATAAATAGACAATATCACAATTCTGCAATTTTATGATCCCACCCCAAAATCCTCTCAAATAATTGGTGTAAAGTTTTCCACGGCATCTCCACCATTCGATTCGCATTTTGCTACGCAAAATACTCACTCATGGTAAACCATTCAATTTTTTACAATAGAATCGAATGACCCTGAGCGAAATTTTGCACGGCAAAATTGAGTCGAAGGGCCATTCATATAGGAATATAAATATGCCTTGGTACGTTTATATTGCACAGGCAAGAACTGGAAGATATTATGTTGGCATCACAACCAGCACAGAAGAACGTATCAAAGAACACAACGAAGGCAAAGGCTCTAGATTTGCCATAAATCAGGGGCCATTTGTACTCGTGTATGCTTCTGATGCATTTACAGGAAAATCAGAAGCAAGAAAAAGGGAAGCTCAGATTAAAAAATGGACCAGAGATAAAAAAGAAAAACTAATTAAAGGCGAATGGAAATAAAACTTTTATGAGCTTTTTCTACCCTCAATTCCCTGCCAGTAATAACAAAATTCCTGCAGAATATTTATTCCTGCATAAGGACCATTAAAATGTTCCAATGCATTCATATGATAGAACCGTGTAGCTAGTCTTTCTCTATCCACTTGTGTTTCACAACTAGGAACTAATGTTAGATTTCCTTCCAAAAACCACGTGTTATACACGGTTTCAACAGATTCCAAATCATCTTCAGGAAAACCAAGACCTCTAATAATCTCCATATCAGCCTGATATGCCTGTTCAACCATTACAGAATTTTCGTCATGCATTGAATTGCTTCTTCGAGATCCATCTACAAATTTTCTATGCATATCAAATATAGTTGGCGTACTTACATCGCAATCTCCACTACAGGATTTTTCAAATAAACGTTCACACTCCGTATTCAATACCATCCTACGAACATTATCTGGATAATATTTACCACTCCAGTACGCGATCATCAAATCGTCTATAACAATCCAAGGCTCATCCATATTAGAAGAATCTTCTGGCAAATTATGAACTAATAATGACACATGATCATGTACATCATCTTGCAAATCTGGATTCGGATTAAACCATCCTCTGGCATATAAATCTTCTAAACGCCTAGGCAAGCTATCTTGCTCCCATTCTGGAAGCTCAAGTGTCTCTATGAATCCTTGTTCACTATCGAGTATTCCTATTTTTTCTTGCTGCCTCACTTCATAAGCATCAGACTCTGCATCATTTTTGTCATCCTCTTCATCATAAAAGCTTCTACCCATTGCTTCTCTTTGTCTATATTTGGACATGTAGTAAGAAACCCTACTAGGAGTAGATCCGGATCTACTTTCTTCTAAGCTCTCCTGAACAAAATCTCTACAAAGAGACTTTGCAGTCTCTCTACATATTTCATCACGGTAATCTGTGCTTATCGGATAATCCCCTCGTAAAAAATCCAATTTTAGTACTCTGAAAGTATCATTCAAACAATTTATATCAAGGCATAAATCTTCCCTAACCCACTCCAAGTCTTCCTCCAAACCTGCAATTACTACATCTACATTTTGCTCATTATCTGTATCAAATTTGTGATTAGTACAACCGTAAAAATAATGCACAGCGCAATTACCCCATAATCTCTGATCTAACGGCCAATCACTTCGCGATCTTTTCTCTTCCTCAAAAGCCTCAGATAAAACACGTCTTCTTGCTTCACTTGGCGCAAATCGCCCATTCCAGTATGAAACAAAAATTGCAACTTCACTTAATGCCCACTTCATCATTGATTCACCACACTGCTTCTCAATATCATTTATCTCTCTATATAAATCATGATTGTATGAACCTACAAACTCATCTTTAGCAACAACGTCCAGAAGTGCACGAGTTAGCTTATCTTTCTGTCCTCTATCCCCACCAGACTCTGCTATACAGACGAGCTCATGCATAAGATGACCATGTTGAATCCTCCATTTATCCAACAAATTAAATTCAGATCCATCTCTAACTGTATATAGATTATGAAAACCCTCTGAAAGCTGTATTGGCAATCTGGCATGTGGACCAAATGGCTCTTTTTTGCGCAACTCTTCTTCTCGTTTTTCCATGTAGAGAGCTTTACAAAACTATGTTTTATTGTCAATTGTTATTTTAAGAAATTAAGAGATATATCTGCATCAACGATTGTGCTTTTGCTTTGTGTTTTCATCCTCACCATGTGACTTCCTAGGCAAATGGTGTGTGCTGAAAAACCGTATCTGAACTAGTAATGTTGTGATACTTGATCCAGCCCTTTGCCCATTTGTAAGCAGCCTTATGTAGAGATTCGGCTTTTTTAGAAAGCTCCATATATTCCTCCTCTTTCACTATTGGTCCATGACCATATAGGTAATACATCGGAAAATATTCTCTCGTTTCTTCAGTTGCAAGTAAGTACGTTAGCCCCATTTTGTAGCCTTCATAGTAAGCAACATCGTGGTACCGCCTTTCTTTTCTTCCTAGCTTTTTGCCTCTCTCATATGATTCAATCAATTTCATTACGTAACATGGGCATGAATATGACCCATCTTTTTTCATGGTAAGCATTCTTTCGAAGGCATGAAGAATCCCATCTTGATATGAAGCGAGATATAAGCTTTCAGGATTCTCCAATAAGATGTAAGGCTCTTTTCCTAGCTTAAAATGCTCCTTTTGTATCATTAACAATCCCACTTCTACAAATTCAAAATTTTCATCTGGAACAAGCTTCTTTTCCTTAACCAGAAATTCCTTAAGCTTACTCAAGAAGAAAGTTCCATCAGTATCTATCCCAATGGCATTGTACTTTTCTAGCTTTGCAGGATCTTTCGGATTTGGTGAAACAATATATATTTTTGGCATTGCGTCCCCCATACTCTTTTTTAGGAAGCTGTAGATTTTATCAAAATCATTATCACTAAAAGAGTAGCCAAAGAAGACCATTGTCTTAGTGGCTAAAGACAATTTGAGACTTGCGCCAATTGCACCATCTCTAAGTTGCTTGTACCTTTTTTTGTAGTCTTTTTCCGTTGCAACTATTGAACCATAGCTACTTACTGAGCCGTGTAGCTTAAATACCTTTCTTTGCGGAAGATCCCAAAATCTAAAATCTTCATCACTAGAAATTGAAATCGCTCCACACTCCTTTTCAAAGTAGTCGTCCCAGTTGGTTGTAAAAATCTCCTTAACTGTGTGAATTGTGAACAATTCCCTGTGAAAACTTACTGCTCTCCTGTAAAGCTCTGGAAATGCCTCAGCATAATCGAATCTCTTTTTTATTCTTTGTAGCAGCTCTTTCCTTCCGAATTTTTCTTCAAAAGCTCCCATTGCATTTGCAAAAGATACATTCTCATCATCGCTTATACCTACATCCTCTTTAATCTCATCAATCAGATTCCAATAAAAAACATTCGAGTTTTCAGTTGAAATTCCTGCGCATGCAAAGACAACCAGCTTACCACCCGTTACAGCATCGATTATCTCTTGAGGTACTGAGAAATCCTTTTTTTGTTTACAGCAAGTACAATCTGAGTGTTGCCCTGTATGTGCTTCTTCTGATACTTCGCTCATATGACACCCATACTTTACCTCAGAAGATAATTTGACTCATGTACAAACCGTAAAATCTGATTCCACTCATTTTTCAAGATCTCTACCATTCGACTCGCGCCTCTGGCGCTCGCTCATGGTCCTCGGCCTCCGGCCTCGGGCCACGGTTTTGCGAGTCGAATGACCCTGAGTAAGCTAGCATGGCTAGCGCATCGAAGGGCCATCAGAAAAGTTCATAAGCAAGCCATCAAAAGCGAAGGATGGCTATCTCTGTCATTACATTGTATTGACAATGTCATTACAATTGTATATTATAGTTACATGACAACTATTCAGGTACGCACCCCCTCAAAGACAAAAGCTAATGTTCAGAAAATACTATCTGAACTAGGACTAGATATGAGCACTGCTATCAATATTTATTTGGTTCAAATAGAAAAACATGGTGGCATACCCTTTCCTTTAATTACAGAGAATGGAATGACTGAAGAACAAGAAAATGAAATTTTGAGAGAAATTGCTGATGCTAAAAGAAGTAAAAAAGTCTATTCCTCTGCAAAAGAGGCACATAAAGCTATACTTGGATCGTGAGCAAAAATCATGTCTATCAAATACGTCTTTGTAAAAGATATAAGAAAGACATTAAAAGATTAGCAAAATCAAATGTTAATCTTGATCCACTTGAAGATATAATCAACAAGTTGGCAAATAGAAAGCTTTTGCCAGGAAGATGTAAAGATCATGCACTAAAAGGAAAACTTCAAAATACAAGAGAGTGTCATATAAAAGCAGATTGGCTACTTAGATATGCAAAATATGAAGATGAATTAATCCTTATCCTTATCTCAACAGGAAGCCATAGGAACGTATTAGGAATCGAATAATCTAATATATGCACTCAGTCATCTTGCATTATATATTTCCAAGCAAGATAACAGGTCAATTTCCATTGACATTCCCCTATTCTGAAACTACCCTCTATCGCCAATCTGGAAGCTGTATTTAGCTATACAGCGGTTTTAGATTGGGCTCCAAAGGACCCCTTTGGAATTGCTCTTTGACAGCAAAGATTGATGGAATGACAGTAGCACCGTTTATGTTGGTTCTATTATATGTATTTATTATTTTAGAATTAGCATGAACGATGCTGCTGTCAAATTTACTAGTCCCATTTAACCTCTGTTGAAAAAAGAAAGGAAAATTCAACATGACACACTACGTGACTCTCGAAACTGGTGAGAGTGAGAGCTTAGATCGAGAAGGCTCTCTAACTCGAAACCGTGAGAATGAAAACCTACCTCGATAAGGCTTTCTGACTCAACAAAATCCTGATTCTCTTTGTAATGAGAATCAGATGAACACACTCAAGAACACTAGGAGTACTTTGTAATGGCAAGACCAGTTACCCTATTCACAGGGCAATGGGCAGACATGAAATTTGCGGATCTCTGCAAAAAAGCAAAAGAGTTCGGATACGATGGCCTCGAACTTGCCTGCTGGGGAGATCATTTCGACGTCGTAAAGGCAGCCGAAAGTGTTGAATACTGCCAAGCGGTATGGAACATACTCGGACAAAGCGGCCTCACGGCGTACGCAATTTCAAATCATCTCGTCGGCCAAGCGATCTGCGACAGAATCGACGAGCGTCACAAGGACATTCTGCCAGAAGAAATCTATGGCGACGGCGAAACGAAAGGCGTAAACGATCGCGCCGCAGAACACATGAAGACTTCTGCAAAAGCATGCAGAAACTTCATGGATGCAAAACCAGATGACACAGATTTCATTCCAGTCGTTAACGGCTTCACTGGATCGAGCATCTGGCACGCTGTCTACTCTTTTCCTCCGGCCAGCCAAGCATTCCTGCAGAAAGGATTCGACTTCTTTGGTAGGCAGTTCGAACCAATCCTCGACGTCTTCGAGGAATACGGCATAAACTTCGCCCTCGAGGTTCATCCGACCGAGATTGCGCATGACATCGTGAGTGCAGAGAGGGCTCTTGAGGCCGTCAACGGCCACAAGAACTTCGGCTTCAACTTCGATCCATCGCATCTCATCTACCAAGGTGTCGACTACATCAAGTTTCTCCGAACATTTCCAGATCGCATCTTCCATGTTCACATGAAAGATGCGTGGTTCGGACACGGAGACGGAACGGTTGGCGTTTTCGGTGGCCATACTGAGTTCGGTGATCCGCGTCGATACTGGGATTTTCGTTCCGTCGGTCGTGGCGATGTGAAATTCGAAGATATAATCGTTGCACTAAACGACATCGAACACGAAGGTCCTCTTAGTATCGAATGGGAAGACGGACGAATGAATCGCGAAGCCGGCGCAAAAGAAGCTGCAACATTCGTTCGAAGGCTTGACTTTGAATCTTCGAAGACTGCATTCGACTCGGCATTCGCCAGCGACAACTAACCATCAATCACCACGAATTATTCTCGCGTAGCGTGGGCGCAAAACTGTCAAAGAGAAAACACCCAGGGCCAATCAGGCGTTGGGTGTTTCTCGTACATAATTTTCTTCAAAACAATTTTTATCGCATACATAAGCCAAAATTCCATTGATTAAGCTTCTTCACACAATTAGAAAATAATATCCTTAATATGGTATGACATTAGTTTTCTATCTATGCCATAAAAAGAAAAATAATATGATATAATGCTCACTCATGCGATTCACTCGTATCACACTACTTGGCTTTCTCCTTACAGCACTATGTGCGAGTTTCTGCCCTATGAATATAGGAATTGCAGAAGCAAAAGGTTGTCATCCGACAAATGAAGAAAAGAAAAAGCCAGGATGTCCTCACTGTGAAAGTCATGACACATCTGAATCTCTTTCTCTTAGAGTAATCTCAACAAACGACTTTGTTATTCAAGCAGTATCCCCTGCTCTGGATATATATTCATTCGAATTAGATAATTATATAAAAGCAGAACCAAGAACTTACATTGCAGTGTCAGATCCCCCACTGGATGTATCACATATAAGAACTGTTGTTCTTTTGACGTAAATTAAAAAACTTACATATATCTGATACAGCATTTTGTGCTGGTCTTTATTATTTTTTATTTATTTCTTTAATCAATTATGAAAAAAATTACTTCACTACTAACCGTTTCATTACTATTTCTTACTGCATGTGGCACAGAACAAGCTATGAGCATAGAAGATCAGGCTGCCAAATATGGCATGACCGTAGAAAGATACAGAGAAGAAAAAGCGGCTGCAGCTCGTATGAACATGTCATGGGAAGAGCACGTAAAAATGATTCAAGGTAACGGACACATGGACCACGATATGCATTAAAATTTTTCACTACTTATAATATGAAAACACTTAAAGAACATTTACGGCGTATAAATATTTACGTTAAAAAAATGGCAAACAGCACACATATGCTATCACTACAATTCGTAGCTTTACGCAAAAGTAATGCCAAAAAGTTTTATATAATTTCTGGATCAACACTTGCGGCTGTATTTATAACAAGCACTGCTGCAATGAGTATAAATAGATCAGATGTAAGCAATGCCCCCCTTCTAGGGGCTACTAATGATTCAGGATACAGAACACAACAAGTAGAACTCATCCGCGATGCTTCTGTACTTATTCCAGGCACAGTACTCTCGAACGAAACTGCAAATATCTACTCTAGAAGAGAAGGAATTGTAGAAGATATTTACAAAGATATTGGAGATGAAGTACAAAAAAATGAAGTCGTTGCACTACTTCTGCCACAAGGAGTAGAAGGACAAAGTTCAGCAAAAATTGCAGAAAAATCTGCGATAAAAGCACGAGCAGAAGCAGATCATTTAAATGCACAAAGTGTAGCCCTTGGATCAATTGGTAAATCTTCTCAGCAAATAGAAGAAAAAAGGGTCGAATTAGAAATTGCAAAAAGAGAACAAGATGGACTTATAAAAAAAATAATTCAATCAGCTGAGAATGTTGAACAAATGCGTGGGCAGGCATTTATTGCTGCTCGAGATGCAAGACAAATAATGGAGCGAATGCTACTAGGCTCAAATACACGAACAGGAATAGAGATTCGAGAAGAAGATATTTTATCGGCAATTGGAGGTCTAAGTTCCAACAAGAATGAAAGATATGAAATTATTCCTGTTTTTAATTATTTTAAAAGCTTAGAAGACATTTATATGAATGCCTCTGCAGATCAGAAAAATGATGCTTTGGATGATCTTTTGGAGCAGGCACAAACTGCTTTCTTGGGACTTCATAACTTATTATCAATCACAGGCTCTGTTCCAATTTCTCAGCCTGGACGAGGAGTGCAAAAAGATCCCACAGATCTTATAAACGAAATTCACACCACACAAAGCAATGTATTAAAAAAAGAAGAAAATTGGCAAGATGCATTACTTAGCTATGAAGAACTTATAGCAAATGAGCCAGAGCTATATCAATTTATACTTGGAAAAACTGATACTGCAGAAAGCAATAAAGTAAAGCTACTTACATCTCAGCTAAAAACTACAGAAAATAATCACGGACTTATAGATTCTCAACAGAAGCAACTAATTGAAGGCATGGAAAAAGCAGTTCAAATTGCAAATGCATCTCTGCGTGCAGAAAGCATACAAAGTGGTCATCATCAGATTAGATCTCCATTTTCTGGAATAATCTCCAAAAGATTTATAAATGTAGGAGAAATAGTAATGCCATCACGTCCTGCATTTGAATTGGTAGATGTTCCAACAAGTCTTGCAAAAGCAGCAAAGACAGAAATTAAGTTTGGTTTACCGGAACATCTGCAGGCATCAGTTGATATTGATAGCTCAATTACGTTTTTGATACCTGGAGATGATGAAACTAAATATGAAGCAATAGTCACACGCAAAAGCCCACAAGTAGATATGGAAACTCATACCATTACTATTCAAGCAAAATTATCAGATGATATTTCTCTTCCACATCATAGTAGCGTTCGCATTCGCATAGACGAACATGGCGAGCCTGTTTACCGCGTGCCATCATATGCAGTAAAACGTGAAGCAGAAGGAAATATGCTTTGGATTCTAGATAAAGAAACTTCTGAGCCAACGCAAAAAAGCATCACAGTAATTGCAGAAGATGGAGAATTTGCAGAAATATCTGGAGAAATCACTGCAGATATGTTCGTGATTCTTGATCCACCTGATCTATTTAGAGAAAAACAATCCAATCAGATTCCCATTAGTAAGCCATGATTAATACTCTTATAAAATCCGCGCTAAACAATCGCTTTTTAACCCTTCTATTTTTCTCTGGAGTATTTATTGTTGGCATAATTGCTATAAAAGAAACGCCTGTAGATGCCATCCCAGATCTTTCAGAGAATCAGGTAATCATACTCACAGAATGGTCTGGGCAAAGCCCTGTGAATATAGAAGATCAAATTACCTATCCACTTACAGTAAGCATGCAAGGTCTTGCAGGAGTAAAAGATATTCGTGCCTCATCTATGCTTGGAGTTTCTATGGTCACTGTAATTTTTGATGACAAAACTGATTTCTATTTTGCGCGTGACAGAGTTGCAGAAAGACTAAGCCTAACCAAAACACAACTTCCACCAAATGTGAATCCTGTTCTTGGGCCTGATGCCACAGGCCTAGGGCAAATTTATATGTATACATTAGAAAGTAATGATCACACACTCACTGAGCTTCGCTCTATACAAGACTTTACTGTGCGTTATGCACTACAAAGTATTCCAGGAGTAGCAGAAGTTGCAGGAATTGGAGGACACAAAAAAGTGTATCAAGTACTTATAGATCCCCTGCTTTTACAGCGTCACAAAATTAGCTTAATGAAGGTAATGGATGCTGTGCGCATGGGGAATAACAATGTATCAGGCAAAGTAATAGACGCGGGAGATAGAGAAATTGCAATTCAGGGAATTGGGTTTTTTGATGATCCAAAAGATATTGGACACATTGTAGTAGGAGCAAAAAAAGATGGCTCAGCGCTCACAGTAAATGATTTAGGAGAAGTCCGTACTTCTGGACTATTTCGTAGAGGAATTTTGGCTGATCACAAAAGCGAAAAAGTGGGTGGCATTGTAGTAATGCGCTACGGAGAAAATCCATTAGCAATAATAGAAGCAGTGAAAGAAAGTATAAAATCACTAGAAACAAGCTTGCCAGAAGGTGTAAGTATTCAACCTTTCTATGATCGTACTTCGCTTATAAAGAATGCTATTTCTACACTAAGAAGTGTACTAACTCAGGAGTTAATCATTACAACTATCATACTTGGAATTTTTTTGTGGCATACAGGATCTACCATTATTACTGCTATTGCACTCATTATGGGAGTTCTGATGACATTTATATTTATGTGGCTGTTTGGTATTCCGAGCAATATCATGAGCCTTGGAGGAATTGCGATCGCAATTGGGACCATGGTAGATAGTGCAATTGTTATTAGCGAAAATGCATATCGCAAACTGCTTGAAAAAAAAGCAAAAACAGCAAAAGAAAGATTGCAGTGTATAACAGATGCAACTCTGGAAGTTGGAAAACCCATTGTATTTGCAATATTTATAATCATTCTTTCATTTCTACCAATTATTAGCTTGACTGGCATGGAAGGAAAATTATTCAGGCCACTAGCATTTACAAATGTATTTGCAATGTTTGGAGCGCTTATTGCAGCATTATTCCTTGTGCCACTTCTATCTACATTTTTCCTGAAAGGAACTCTAAAAAAAGATGATCAAATTCCTATAGTCCACTGGCTGCAGTCCAAGTACAAACCAATTCTTTTAAAAGCACTGAACAATCGCAAAAAAACTTATCAAATTACAGCGATTCTAATAGTGCTTGGAGTTGCTGCAGCTTCTCAAATTGGCTCTGAATTTATGCCTCCATTAAATGAAGGATCTATTATGTATATGCCAATTTCTGTGCCAGATGTTTCCGAAGAACGTGCACAGGAACTATTGCTTGCAACAAATAGGATCATTTCGGAATTTCCTGAAGTTTCACAAGTTGTAGGAAAAGCAGGTCGAGCTGATTCTGCAACCGATCCTGCTCCACTTACAATGTTAGAAACATTCATAACGCTAAAGCCTCAAAAAGAATGGCGCAAAGGCATAACAAAAGAAAAATTAATACGAGAGATGAATCGCGCTATGCGTATAGATAAACTTTGGAATAGTTTTACTCAGCCAATTATAGGCCGAGTAGATATGCTTTCTACAGGTATTCGATCAGCAGTTGGCATAAAAATATTTGGCGATGATTCTATAAAACTAGAAGAGCTCGCTATAGAAATAGAAGAAATGCTCTCAGGTGTTCCAGGGGCAATAGATACCGTTGCCATTCGTACAATGGGACTTCAATATCTAGATATAAATCTTAAAGATGATTTGCTTGCTCAATATGGAATCCCCAAAAGCAAAGCACTACATTCAATTGCGGCTGGAGTAGGAGGATCTATGGTTACTACTACTATAGAAGGACGTGAACGATATGGTGTACAAGTACGCTTAAAACAAGAATATCGCCAAGACATAGAAGACATCAAATCTATTCCTATGACAGGAAGCAATGGATCACAAGTGCTACTAAATACAATCGCCGACATTGAACTTGTAGATGGTCCTGCGGTTATAAAAAGTGAAAACGGAATACTTAGTTCTGTAGTACAAACAAATGTTTCCGGAAAAGACATGGGATCATTTGTAAAAAGTGCACAAAAGTATTTAGGCAAAAATCTTACTCTTCCAGAAGGATATTCCATCAAATGGGCTGGACAGTTTGAAAATCAAATTCGTGCAAAAAAGCGACTCCAATGGGTAGTGCCACTTGTTATATTGATAATATTCTTGCTCTTGTATCTAACATACAAAGATTTAAGTCTAGTATCGATTGTCATGATTACTATTCCACTTAGCCTTGTAGGAGGAATAGTTGCGCTGTTTGTTGCGCGATATAATTTTTCCGTTGCTGTATGGGTTGGATTTATTGCACTATTTGGAAATGCAGTAGAAACAGGGGTTGTTATTCTTGTATATCTAGAAAATGCTTTCAGATCCAAATTCGGACTACCAAGTATGGAAAAACAAACAACTTATGAAATAGATACAGGAACAAAAATTACAAAAGAAGGCATACATGCAGCTGTTATAGAAGGTGCATTACTACGCTTAAGGCCAATTCTTATGACTGCATTTACATCAATTATTGGACTTATGCCAATGCTCATTACATCAGGAATAGGAGCAGAAGTACAGAAACCACTTGCACTTGTTGTTGTAACAGGACTCACAACATCAGTTTTCTTATCTTTAATTGTTTTACCTGTTTTGTTTGCTACTCTAAGAGAACGACAAGTTATATAGATTTTTCTTTAACTCGCTTATTATGGATAATTGTCATACATCAGATGATCAGCATCACATGGAACCTAGTTCAAATAGTGAAGCTTCATGCCATACTTCAAAAGGGAAAAAGAAGTTAGAAATTTTTCTCTGGGTGAATATAATAATTCTTATTATTGG
Organism: Candidatus Peribacteria bacterium; assembly: GCA_018652265.1. Lineage (GTDB taxonomy): Bacteria > Patescibacteriota > Gracilibacteria > Peribacterales > Peribacteraceae > JABICL01. The sequence goes on along the minus strand of JABICL010000016.1, from coordinate 5,515 downwards.
GTATGTCTTATATGCATTTTTCCCCAATATAACAGCTTCAAATACTCTTCTTTTTACTTTTACAGAAAATATTTCCTCACTACTAAATCAGATGAAATGGGGAATTATTATTGGAATTGTTTTTGTTGGCATCTTGGAAAAAATTCCGCGTGAGTTTGTAATGTCTATACTTGGAAAGGGAGGCACAATTACAGGAATACTAAGAGCTACAGCTGCCGGAGTTTTGTTAGATCTCTGCTCACATGGAATTCTAATGGTTGGAGCTAAACTGTATGAGCGAGGCGCTAGCCTTGGACAAGTAACTGCTTTTTTAATTGCTAGTCCATGGAATTCATTTTCACTCACGCTTATTTTATGGGCTCTTGTGGGATTCAAATGGATGATTCTTATGCTTCTATTCTCTATGGCAATTGCCATTGTAAGTGGAATTATCTTCGATAATCTTGTCAAAAAGAAAGTGCTACCTGAAAATCCTAACAGTACATATATCGCTAGTGATTTCTTATTCTGGAAAGAGGCAAAACAAAAAATTATCAGAATACGACCAACGCCAAAATTTTTATTTCATATTGGTTGGGATGGCCTTATGGGGTCAAAGATGATTTTGAAATGGATATTCTTTGGCGTAATTCTGGCTTCACTTGTACGAACATTTATACCACCAGATGCTTTCGCAACATATTTTGGACCAAGCATTGCAGGGCTAGCGCTAACTGTTTTAGTTGCAACTATTTTGGAAGTTTGTTCAGAAGGAACGCTACCAGTTGCAGCTGATATACTTACTCGTGCTGCAGCTCCAGGAAATGCATTCGCATTCCTTATGACTGGAGTATCTACAGATTACACAGAGATTCTTATTTTAAAAGAAACAACAAAATCTTGGAAAATCCCATTTTTCCTTCCTTTAATCACAGTTCCACAAGTCTTAATAATTGCATGGATTATGAACCAATCAATTTCTATATAAAATTATGTTTAATTATATTCAAAAAATTCACCATCCACTTCGCCATATCGTTGGAGCCTGTAGTATCGTTGCAGGATTGCTTCATACAACAATTGTTGCGAATATGCACCTCACTCCATTTCCACCATTAGAAACTATATTTTTTATTGGGATAGGAATTTTACAAATAGCGATTGGCTTCTTTTTCTTTTTTAAACCAAATATTTCTATTTATCGATTAGGCCTGCTTATAAACGGAGGAGTTGCAATGCTTTATATTTTTATGCAGTTTCTTCCTGTTCCTTTTATGGATAGTTCAGAAGGGTTTGATGTCCTCGGCTTGCTCGTACTTGTCATCGAAATAATTGCAGTAAAATCATCTATAGCATGGCTAATTACACACAATAAATACAGTAAAAATACTAATTTCTTTTTTGCAACATCTTCTGCAACTGTCATTATTTTTGTAGGAGCATTAGGATTTTATTCTTCTTCTATGGGCATGGAAAAAATATTTCCTGAAAGAAACATAGTGCATAGTCATAGGCATACGACTTCCAAAGAACGTCACAAGACCAAAGAATATATTGAAAATGATAATCATCATAAAATACAGGGGAAAGAATCTACTGAAGATGTCAAAAATCATGAACACACAGAAGATCATCATTAATATCCATAATAATTGCATCTCCACTAAGCTAATAAATCATGTTAAAATAGATATCCAGATGATAAATCTGAAAAAGAAATCGGGATTCACGATACTAGAAGTACTTCTAGTAATGGGAATACTTGCTATTCTTATAGGTTTTACACTTACAAAACTAAACACACTACAGAGAAGCAGAGAAGCACACGATTTAGAAAGAAAAGCAGAATCTAGAGAAATTTATAGTGGAGTTTCTCAATACATAGTAGATAACCTAGCTATTCCAGCAGGAATTCCTACAGGAACCCCAGATGATGCTAAAGATATCTGTCAGCAGGAAGTCACAGGAACAGATTGCACAGGATTAACAATAAATGGTGTGGATCTAGCCTCACTTGCACCAGAATACATGGTAGAAATACCGGTTGATCCTGCAATGACAGGATCCACAGTGACTGGATACAAAATATATAGCGATGGAGATGATGTAACAGTTATAGCATCAATGCTCGGACAAAGTGTGGGCATGGGAAGTGCTGACCCTGGCGAAGGAGAAGGTGGTGGTGGCGGAGCAACTTCAGGATTACTTGCTCATCTAAAGATAGATGAAGGATCTGGAACTTCTACATCGGATGAAACAGGTAATGGATACAGTGCGTCACTCGAAGGACAACCGGCTTGGACAACTGGAATACTAGATGATGCATTACAATTTGATGGGGCAAATGATTATGCAGAGATTCCAGATAATGATGTATTCGACGGAGTTACTGAATTCACACTTAGTACATGGATTCAGCCCTACTCACATAAAAATGCACACATACTAGGAATAACAGATGTTTATAGCATGGACATGAGATCAGATGGAAGAATCAATTTCAGAGTAAATGGCACAATATATGGAACATCCACAAGTTACATACCTACAGTACATCACTGGCACCACATTGCTCTCACATACGATGGATCCAATATTAAGTTGTATGTTAATGGAGTAATTGATAGCAATGTTACTTCTAGTCCAACAATTACCCAAAGCTCTACACCATTTACGATCGCAAGCGGATCAAATGGGTACCATGGAAGAGTAGATGATGTACGAATAAGTAATGAAGCACTTACTTCTACAGAAATCGCATCATTATTTACAGCAGGAATATCAGGATCTCAAATTGCATACTGGAAGTTCGATGATGGCAGTGGCACAGATGTAGCAGATAGTAGTGGCAATAGTAACGATGCAACAGTTACAGGCGCTGCATGGAATTACACTAGTACTTCACCTATAAACTTCGCAAATAGTCATTCTCTGGATTTCGATGGAGGCGCTGGAGATTATGTATCACTTCCAAATACTGTCTTAGATGGTGAATTGAACTTCACTACTAGTTTCTGGATACGCACAACCAAGAATAGTGGTGATCAATATATCTTGAGCGGAGCAAAGCCAGGACAAGATGAGGAAATTGCTATTTACTTCGATTCTTCGAATGTAATAAGAATGCAAAATCGCAACAATAATGTTTATTGGTACACACCTCATGTACATAACAACTCATGGCATCACATCGCAGTCGTTAGAAATGCATCAAACAGTGCAGGAACTATTTACTTTGATGGAGCAAACTATGGCAGAAAAACTATTTCTTCACTTACATTATCCATATCAAGCGGAGGACTGTTTATAGGACAAGATCAAGACTCTGTAGGAGGAGGATTTAGCTCTTCACAAGCAGTATCCGGACAACTAGATGATTTCCGAATATTTAATCGTCCACTTACACATGCGGAGGTCAAAATCCTCGCAGGAGGAGACCAATTACCCTAAAATAAAAATCTGTGTTTAAAAAAGTTATGAAACCATTTCGCAAAAGCTCTGGATTCTCGCTTGTAGAGGTGATGCTTGTAGTCGCTATTATTTCTATACTTACTGCAGGAGTAATTACAAAAACAAATATACTTAAGCACTTAGGTCTCACATACGATGTACAAAGGCAATACGATATAGTTCAACTTAGAAAAGCTCTTCTGCATGCACTTATAGACGGAATAGAATTGCCAACAAATGTTCCCCGAGAAGAATCTCAAGCCAAATGGATATGTCAGTATAGCAAACAGGGAATAGAATGCGTCGCCCCTCCAATAGATGGAATAGATCTTTCTAAACTTGTACCTGCTTATTTACCAGAAATTCCTGAGGACCCTGAATTTGGAGACACAGATATAGCTGGTTACAAAATATATAGAGATGGTGAATTCTTCATAGTAATGTCTCCATTTTTAGAAGAATAAGATATAAGCAACAATATAAAATATAACTAAACAACATTTTTGATTTTATAAATGGGGTCAGACCCCATTTATTTTTTTGGAAATGTGTTCTTATAACATTTTAAGAACATAAGTACTTGCTAGAAGAATGTGTTAGAATTTTTTATATGAGAGTTGTTCTCGTCATTACAGATACAAAAGGGAAGAATCTCATATTCTCTACAGACTCCGGTAAAGCTTATTATGTAGATAAAGCAATCAATCTTGTAAAACAGAATAAAATCAAATCTTTACATCTTGTAAAAACAAGGCATGGTGTTCACCTGAGATCCAATCCAAATGATATAGACAATGATAATCTCGATGCACTTTCTATATCTTCTCACAAACTATTCCTATCTATTAATAATATTAAATATCTCGCATCCAAAGATGGTGTAGATGCCTACAAAAAATATATTACTCTTCATGGTCGCAGCATTAAAGAAAAAAGTAAGAATGTTATTTATATCGATGGATTTCCACTTATCACAAGAGAGCAAATTGCTACCAAGCTTACTTCTCATAAAAGAACAATATTCGCTGCTGCCAAAGAATTTTCCATTGATCCATACATACTAGGCGCAATCATAATTGATGAGATTGCTCGTATTCATCCTTGGGAAGATGTTAGAGACAAATTATTCGCAGTTCATCTTGGAATTAATGCATCAGTTGGCATTGCACAAGTAACCATTAACACAACGCGAGAGCTGATAAGGAAAAGATATTACAATCCGAATTCTAATGATAAGAAGATGCACAAAGATAAAATAATGAAAACATCAAAAGCATATATCTACACTTATGCAGTACAACCGCGACACAGCATTCGATTTGGAGCAGCAAGAATAAAACAGATAATTGATCATTGGTCACATAAGACCGATCTTTCCAAACGACCAGAAATTATTGGAACTTTATACAGCCAGGGGTTAGGAATTCCTAAATCAAATCCTGGATCCAACTCAAGAGGACTGCAGATAGCACAAGAATTTTACCCACTTGCAAAAAGAATTTTGGAATCATGAATGTCTTTTGCTCATCATTGGCACTGACTGCAATTCTTCCAATATTTATCTATAAATGCAATCTTAATAGAAATATGCAAATTACCTCTTGGACTATATGGACATTTTTTATGCTTGTAACACTGGTGTATTTAATACTATTTCTCTGGATTTCTATAGATGTCATCATAGAAGAAATACGGGGATAGATTTGTAATAATAAATTCCTAAATTGTAAACATGAGAATTCACCTTATCTTATCTATGGGATCACTGATGATCATGACAATCATCCCAATTGTTATGTATTTCAAACGATGGAACAAAGCAATAAATATTGCATTATTAACAGCCTGGATTCTTGCTGTAGTAACGGTATATATCTACCTGTCTGTTATATTCATGATTGCCGATTAATATACAAAAATATAACTATAAAACATTTTCGATTTCATAAATGGGGTCTGCTTACATTCCATTCCGAAGCGCAACACCCAAGTGCAACACTTTGATGCTCTGAAATGCCATAGGAAGGAGGTACGGTAGTGAAGTCAATCTACCACCTTCCCCCCTTACACTATGGCATATGCACAG
>JABICL010000030.1 GCA_018652265.1 Candidatus Peribacteria bacterium | reverse complement strand
CTGTGCATATGCCATAGTGTAAGGGGGGAAGGTGGTAGATTGACTTCACTACCGTACCTCCTTCCTATGGCATTTCAGAGCATCAAAGTGTTGCACTTGGGTGTTGCGCTTCGGAATGGAATGTAAGCAGATCCCATTTATGAAGTTGAAAATGTGGTCTGGTAATTATTCCATTTTACCTCTTATTGTGAATCCAAGATTTTTTGCCTTTTCTAAGTCTGCTTCAGATTTAGCATTGATAGCTGCAAAGATAATCTCTCCATCACTTCTTCTTACATAATATCTATTGTACCCACCAAATCCATTTATGGAGGGGTCGTTATCTGTAGCCACATAGCCAGTTCTTCTATCGTTTTCTGTTAGTCCCGTAAATATTTTCCTAAAAGCTTCTACTGTACCCATTCTCTGTTGATCTATTACCCAGTCTGCACCTTCAACTTGCCCTATTTTATCTAGCACGTCGTCATCGAGAATATTTACTGGCATGGCTGGTTATTCTAGTAGACTCTGCGGTTTTGTAAATATTATTAACGATTATCTTTTAGGTTTCCCATATTTCTTCAAATAATTCTGAACCTTATCTCTTACTCTTCTAGGGATCTCTCTTTCGTAAGTTTTCTTCCCTGTGCCTCTCCTGGAGATTCTGGAGCTTGCCTTATCCTTTGGAAGAATAGATTTTTCGTAATCTCTTTGAGCTACAGTTGTTCGAATACTATTCATAAGTCTTTGTACATTTCTTCCGGCACATTGAGTAGCTGCGAGATCCCTGTGGGTAACTATTGTAGAAATTCTTTCTCCGCGAAAAACAGTTTTTCCACTTGGTCTGATTCTATATTTATTAGTTAGTTCTATAAGTAGCCACCTGAGAGAAGATAGCTGTTTCTCGGATGGATATCTTCTCTGGAAATTTCCGATCATAGCTACGCTTATAGTTCCTACATTTGCGCAATACACATGTGCTCCTACTACATTATCTCCTCCAGCACGCCCTTCATATATCTTCCCATCCTTATCTACCAAGTAGTGATATCCAATATCACCCCAGCCATTTGTTTGAGTATGACCTTTGTATATAGCTCTTACCTTTTCTATTCCAGAAAGCGAATTGCTTTTAGGCGTTTCCTTTTCTCCTGTGTGGTGAACCACTATTACTTTTACTTTTTTACTATATCTTCTTGGCCATATTAGATCGTTTCCTAATTTGTCCTGAGTATTTATCATTCTTACTTCAAAATCCTCTGGAGCAATGCGGCGCATTTCTAAACACTTCTTTTCTTTTTCAGATACAGATGAGCTATTCGAATGATTATGATTTTCAGCTCTTTCTTCGACAGAATTTTCTGAATTTATTTTTATGCCCATAGATTCATTCGCTCCCCAGGATTCACGCGTGAGAATTCTAGGGCTCATTGCATGAGTTATGGACGGAGCCAATGTGATGAACAAAACAATAATGACAGTCGATCTAATGTGCATTTTGCAGTATAATATAGGGAAATGTACGCATTAAAAAATGCAGAAGATGTAATGGCAAAATTCGATACTTCCGTCCTAGGAATTTCTTATGTAGAAGCGGAAAAACGGATACAGAAGCATGGATTCAATGAATTGCCAGAGAAAAAGAAATCACTATTTCTTCTCTTTATAAAACAATTTAATAGCATCCTCGTCTACATACTTTTTGCTGCACTTGTATTTTCTACAGTGATTCCTATATTTGAAAGTCATGGAGAGCTTTCTGCATCAGACTTTTTAGACTCATTTACTATTGCTGCAATTCTGATTGTGAATGCTCTTCTAGGATTTTTTCAGGAGAAGAAAGCAGAGAATGCAATATCTTCTCTTAGAAAATTAAGTGAGCCAATGGCAAAGGTAAAAAGAAATGGAAATGTAAAATCAATTCCTTCTAGAGAAATAGTGCCTGGAGATATTTTGCTTCTAGAAGAAGGTGATCGCGTTAGTGCAGATGGAAGAATAATAAGTGAAATGAATTCATCGGTAGATGAGGCGGCGCTTACTGGAGAGTCGGTATCGGTAGAAAAAATTTCACAGGGATTAGAAAATGTAGAGTCGATTGGAGATCAGATAAATATGGTATTCAAGGGAACAGTTCTTACTGCTGGCAGGATGGAAGTTTGTGTTACTGGTACAGCGTTAAACACAGAGCTTGGAAAAGTTGCACAGTTGGTAGCAGATACAGAACATCCTCCTACCCCACTAGAGAAATCAATGTCTGCACTTGGCGTGCTTCTTGGATGGGTAGTACTTGGTTTTTGTGCTCTTATATTTTTATTGGGGGTTATAAGAGGGATGTCTATAGGGGAAATGCTACTTGCTGCTGCAAGTCTTGCTGTTTCTGCTGTGCCAGAAGGATTGCCTGCGGTAGTAACTGTATGTCTTGCGATTGGAGTTCAGAGAATGATAGGAAAAAAAGTTCTCACGAGAGAGCTTCAGGCAATAGAAACGCTAGGAAGCGTTACGATTATATGTACAGATAAGACAGGAACTATTACAGAGAATGAGATGGAGGTACGTGAGACTTGGTCACTTGAAGATGATGATGAAGATAATGAACTCTTACTTCGTATTGGATCTTCGTGTAATAACGCTCATTCATTAGAAGTAGGTGATCCTACTGAAATAGGACTCCTAAAAGCTGCGATGGAAGGAGGCATAGAAAGATTAGAAATAATAAATGAAGATGTGCCGTTTAATTCTGATCGCAAATATATGGTGACTACACATCTTTTTGATGGTGAGTATGTGAAGTATATAAAAGGTGCTCCGGAAGTGATTGTATCTATGTGTGATTTGGATGATGACGAAAAAGAAAAAATTCTCAAAGAGAATGAAGAGATGGCAGGAAATGCTTTGCGTGTTCTTGCTTGTGCATATTCTGATCCTGATTCAGATGATATAAATGATGCAGATTTTGTGGGGCTTGTAGGAATGATGGATCCTCCACGTGATGGAGTAAAAGAAGCGGTAGAGATAGCATCTAAAGCAGGAGTTCGTACTGTAATGATTACAGGTGATCATGCTCTTACTGCTAAATCCATAGGTAAATATGTTGGAATAGAAAGCGAGGTTGTAATTGGAAGTGAGCTAAAAGATATGAGTGATGAAGAGCTAAAGAAATGTGTACATGAGAAATCTATATATGCACGAGTATCTCCTTCGCAAAAAGTGAGAATTCTTAGTGCTCTCCAAGAAACTGGTGAGATAGTTGCTATGGGAGGGGATGGAGTAAATGACGCGCCAGCTCTCAAAAGGGCACACGTAGGTTTTGCAATGGGAAAGAGAGGCACAGATGTTGCTAGAGAAACTGCAGAAATGGTTCTTACAAACGATCATTATTCATCAGTGGTTTCTGCTATAGAAGAAGGTAGAACTATCTACGATAACATTCGTAAATTTGTTGTGTATCTTCTTCGTGCAAATTTTGATGAGCTTGCAGTTATTTTTGGTGCAATTCTTGTGGGCTTACCTTTGCCGTATCTTCCCATTCATATTCTTATGGTGAATCTGGTGACGGATAGTTTGCCTGCTATGGCATTGGCATTGGAAAAACCGGAAAAAGATATAATGAAGAGGAGTCCTAGAACTCCTGGTGAACATATTCTTCATGGAGAAATTGGTTTCATAGTATTGGCAGCTTTTGTAGCGACCTGTGCAACATTCCATGTATTTCTTACGGGGTTACATATGCCAGGTGGAGGAATTGATATTGCTAGATCTATGGCTGTGACTACATCGATGTTATTTGAGCTTACTTTGGTATTTACATGTCGTTCCCGAAGAAGCCTGCTCTCTATCGGGCCATTTTCAAATCCATACCTTATAGGTGCAGTTGGAATCGCCTTTGCGATAATGCTCACGATTATGTACACACCTATTGCTCCTATGTTCTACATGATTCCACTTAGCTTGAGCCAGTGGATGTTACCGGTTGTTTGGAGTGCGGGGGCTTTGGCGTTCTTCGAGATTGCGAAGGTTTTGAAGAGGGGGTAATTATTCTTCTGATTCAGGTGCTTCCTCACTGCTAGTAAGTGCATTTGTAGCATTAGAAATACCTTGTCTTTCTTCAAGTATCTTTCTTGCATACAAAGCCACATGAGACCTTGGATGTGGAGACTTTCTTATTTTTTCTGGAAATACATCTCTTCTAAGTTCAGATAATTTCATATGGCCATGCTAGCAGAAATTTTGGGGGAGTTAAATTAGATTTGATGGTGTTTACATAGTGCTCAGCTAGATAGTACCCCTTCGTCCGCCGCGGCGGACTTCGGGGCACAAAGTATCTTGCGATTCACTGCGTCGCTTCGCTCCTTGTTCATCTGCAATTCATTAGTTAGGTGTTTGCTGCCCCTCGCTTCGTCGCTACGCTCCTCGCTCGGCACAAAGTATCTTCGGCTTCAAGCTGCGCTCTGCGCGCTTGCTTTCAGCTCGAATTCAACTTTGGCAGCCCGTAGGGGAATCGAACCCCTGTTACCAGGATGAGAACCTGGCGTCCTAACCACTAGACGAACGGGCCACACGATAATGATAATGGACAGCCTACGTCCTAACCACCCGGCTTCGTCCGTCCGCTGAGGCGAACGAGACTACGCCGTGGCAAGCTAGACGAACGGGCCACACGATACATTGTACGAGTTTTTGATGGGATTTCGAAGCTAGAAAATGGCTAAAAAGTAGTTGAGTCTATGTATTGATAGTTATAATTTACTTTGCCTGTGGAATCACCTGATAAACGAGTTAATGGCGATAAAGATTTAGAACTTATTGATCTGGTCGATCGTGCTAAAAGTGGAGATGAAGATGCTTTTACTAATTTATATACGAGATATTATCCTCTTGTTCGTAGCTCACTTTTTAGATTCGGATCGGCGAATTATTCTTATATAAATGACCTAGTTCAAGATACTTTTGCACGAGCATTTATATGCATTGATCAGTTAAAAGAAGGAGAAATGTTTGCGTCTTGGATTCTGCAAATAACCCGCAGAATATCAATAAATTTTCATAGGGATAGGATCGGACAACAGTTTAGAAGAGAAGAAGACATAGGGGTGAGAGATTTTATTGGATCGAATCGTAATTCTAGCGAAGCAGATTCTGCTTGTGTTACAGATGATAGGGACAGAAAGGTGATTGATGCCTTTGAACAGCTCCGAGATTTGGATAGGCAGTCTATAGATTTATTTTATTTTCGTGATATGTCTATAGAAGAAATAGCATCAGATACAGGCTGCATTCCGCAAACGGTAAAAACCAGACTCTATAGAGCTAGGAGGCGTATGCGAGAAGAATTAAAGAAGGTTGGTATAAATGAAGCAAATTTTCAAGTTCTAATGAGTGGTAAATATCAGTAGATATTTAGCTCTCACATGTATGTAAATGCAAAGTGAAGAATATACATTTTGTGCTACAATCTTAGGAGAATTTTTCCCATTTTATTATGCGCTTAACTCACTACGAAAAAGGTTATTTCTACACAGCAAAAGAACTAATGATGCTCGCCAAGAAGGTAGGCAGACTTACAAGGTATTGCAATAAGATTAAAGATGAGAGTTCTGTAGTACATGTGGAAACAGTTTCTAGAAATACTAAAAAAGAGAAAGATAGTGTGAAGGTTATGATTACAGTTACTTTTCCAAGGAAAACTCTGCGAGCAGAATCTAGAAAAAAAGATGCACTGAGTGCAATAGATAGGTGTTGTGAGAAGTTGGAATCTCAGATTGAAAAGTATAAGGCGCAACATGCTTAATATTTAATTCGTAATTCTAATATTTATGATTTATTTGAAATTTGGACGAGTGGGCAGTGGGCAGTGGGCAGTGGGCAGAAAGTTACTTGTCACTTGTCACTTGTCACTTGTCACTATTTTACTTGTCCCGTATATAGCACTGGCCCAAGTTCCGGAAGTATCCGATGCCCCACGTGAACTTAGAGCAGTAATCACAGGACCATCGAATGTAAGCCAAGGAAAGAAGATTCTTCTAGATGCATCTCACTCTACGGCAGATCCAGATACAGTATCGTATAAGTGGTTAAGAGATGGACAGGCTATAAGTACATCCGAAGAAGCACTACTTACATTAAATGAGCCTGGTAAATATAAAATTACTCTTCAGGTTAGTGATTTATTAAACAATACAAAAAGAGAGGCAGAAGTTACTCAGGATATAACTGTATATAAGAGGAAGTTGATTTTAGTTGCTGGACCAAATGTAGAGAAAGAAAAGCTAGCACTGCATCAATCAAATGGAGAGGAAAAAGGAGTATTGGTAGACATAATGCATGCCGAAGCGCTTACGATTCCGCTTGGAACCGAAGATGTAATGACGAAAATGATTGCAGAGAATACAGATAGATTTCTAGGAGCTGAAGCAATTATTCTCTGGGCAGATGGAGCGACTGCGATGAACGCATTGTCTAGAGCTTTGCAGCAAGATGAAGAAACACTTTCTCTAATAGGATCACAAACAATAGTTCTAATAACCGATGGAGGGCTTCAACAGCTTTCGCGTGTAATTCAGGGGCCTTTCTCTGTGCTCGATCCAGAGAAGATAGTTATAACCAGAAAAGAAGCGATAAATCCTCTTATAGAAGTAGGGGATGTGCATGAGTTTGTTTCTGAGATAGAAAAAAGAGATATAGATTTCTCTATAGTAGACGAAGCAACTTTTGCCATAAGGCCATGGAATATTCTTTCTACTCTAGTAAATTATATGGTTACAAAAGGAGTAAGTAGCGAGATGATAATTCTTCTACTTATGCTTCCTCTTATTCTTACGATTATTACTTTCCTGAAACAAGTGGTAGGAGTGACTACATTTGGTTTGTATACGCCTGCTGTAATTACATTATCTCTTGTTGCACTTGGATGGGAGATAGGACTTGTGCTTCTTGCTGTGATTCTTTTTGCGGGATATCTAACTCGTGCATTTATGAAGAGGTATAGACTTCTTTATTTTCCAAAGATCGCAACTATTCTTACGGTTATTAGTCTTGTGCTTCTAGTGGTACTTGCGGTTGCTGCTTCTTTTGGAATTACATTGGCTCCAGATACTATTTTTATACTTCTTATAATGGCCACTCTTTCTGAAGAGTTTATGAGCGTAAAAGCAGAGATGGGACTTAGAAACGCTCTTATGGCAGTAGGAGAGACGGTTATTGTTGCACTAGTATGTTTTGTAATAGTGCAGTGGGCGGTTCTGAAATCTCTTATAATTGCTTATCCAGAAACTGTATTTCTTACGATTGTTGTAAACATCTTCCTAGGTAAATGGACAGGGCTTCGCCTAAGTGAAACCTTGAGATTCAAGGAAATATTTAGATACATGGAGGAGTGAGGTGTGAGTTTGCATTTAAAACATGATTAATGTGTATGAATAATATTGAGAATAATAGCGGCGTAGCGGGATCGGAGATCAATTTTGATGATATAAATAAAATTAATAAGTATTTTTTAAAACGGCGAAGCCGTATAGTGTTATGTTTTTCTTTCTTCCAAAAAATCACGGCATACTTGGTATAAATGCACGTAACCTAAAATACCTGAAACCTTTCAATCCCAGAAAGGCAGTTGCATTTGCAGATGACAAGCTGAAAACAAAAGCTTTCCTAGAAGCTAGAGGCGTTCCTGTGCCTAGGCTGTACGCTAAACTTAGCTCTAGAGAAGATATAAGAAGTTTTGATTTTTCGTCACTACCTGATTCATGTGTGCTTAAACCTAATTTTGGTTATGGTGGAGAGGGAATAATAGTCCTAAGTAAAAAAGAACATGGAGGATGGAAAACTGCTGGAGGAAAACATATAAGTTACGAAGAAATATTCAGACACTGTGAAGATATTCTTGATGGAATGTATTCTTTAAATCATAGAAAGGATGTTGCTTTCTTTGAGCAAACTATAATTTCGCATAGTTGTTTTGATTCTGTAAAACCTGCAGGACTTCCAGATCTCAGAATTATTGTTCATAACCTAGTTCCTGTGATGGCTATGATGAGACTTCCTACTGCAGAAAGTGAAGGGAAGGCCAACTTGCACATTGGTGGCATAGGACTTGGTATAGATATAGCAAAAGGCTCTACAACTTTTGCAGTGCAAGGAACTAAAAGAATAGATACTTTGCCAGATGGAAAAGCTATCTTGAATTTCAAGATTCCTTATTGGGAAGAGATGCTACTTATATCTTCCCGTATACAGCAGATAACAAACATTGGTTTCTTGGGTGTAGATATGACGATAGATAAAGATAGTGGGCCGATTCTTCTAGAGGTAAATGCTCGTGCAGGACTTAGGGTGCAGCTAGCAAACCTAGCGCCACTTGGAAAAAGGCTAGATCGCGTAGAAGGACTAAGCGTAAGTTCTCCAGAAAAAGGTGTAAGAATTGCTCAAGATTTATTTGGTGAAAAAGTTTCTGCAAAAGAACCGGAAGCAAAAGAAGAAAAACCAGTTCTAGGAACCAGAGAAGATATAGAAATAATAGGAGGAAAAAAATCTATGGTTGTTCCTGCAATACTTAGACCAGATCATGATAGAACAGTATTTGATCCTTCTCTTATAGATGAGTTAGATCAGCTAGGTGCAATCGAGAGAACTTCTGATGGAAATATAAAGGTAAAGTTTGTTTTGGGTGGTAAAAAATTACAAACAGTTGTTTTTCCTCTTCCTATAGAGGAAGAAGGAGTGCATGCCTCACTTGGAAAGAGAGATCTAAAGAATTTCTTGGTAGATCCTGGTAAGAACGTAGAGAGTGAAGGTATAAAAACAACAGTTGATTTGAAAAGATTAGACAAGCAACTTGCAGATATAGATAGGAAAGTTCAACTACTTAAATACATTCGTCCAGAAAATCTAGAAGAAGAAAGGGTAAAAGCAGAAGAAGACAAAGATTACAATCCTGTATTTAAATATTCCGAGTTAGACTTCGATTCCAATGAGCTTATGGATAGGCTCTCGTATCTGGAATCAGATGATTCTGCATTTGGCATAATTTTAGATAAGAAAAAAGAAGAAATAATAAATAAAATTAAATTACTTAAAGTTCGTGGTGATAATTCTGCTTTTCAGACTGCATCAATTGCTCTTTATGGTTCTCCAATTCAATCGCTTGTAAAAGAGGCGAGAGGGATTTTGCAATCTAGAAAAAAAGACAAGAAAGATGCAAATAAAAAAGAAATGCTTTCAGCAGAAAAAGTAAAAGATATTTTTTCGGACATACTTACGAGTTATGGATTAAATGAATGGAGCGCAGAAATTAAATCTACATCAGTTTCTGATTGTGCAGTAGGAGGAAAGAAAGTGATGATTCGTGCAGGTAGTGAATTTTCCAAAGAAAGGGTAGATAGTTTGATAGCGCATGAGATAGAAACTCACGTTCTTTGTGCTGTAAATGGCGAGAAGCAGGCTTATCAAATCTTTAGGCGTGGTATGGCAGATTATTTAGATACTCAGGAAGGTCTTGCTATATATAATCAAAATGCAGTTCTTCCAGAAAATCATGAAAAAAGATTTTGGCCTGCTATGAATATTCTGGCTATAAATTATGGATCCAAACATTCATTTGCTGAACTTAGATCTTATATAAGAAGATTAGGTTTTGATGATGTTTTGGCACTTAGAACTTGTTTCAAAGTTAAGCGAGGAATGGGAGACACTGTTGTGCCTGGAGTATTCACCAGAAATTTAATCTATTTCCGTGGATTAAAAGATGTAACTGAGTATCTAGAGAATGGTGGAGATATGAAAGATTTGTATATTGGTCGTATCAATTTGAAAGATTTAGATTTGATAGAGAAAACACAGGGGATTATAGATCCAATTTATTTACCAAAAACAAAACGCGATACCTAGGGTATCGCGCTTTATCTAAAAAACTTTGTAAAGTTAATTAAGCAGCAGGAGCATCTGTTGCTTCTGGAGTTGCTTCTTCTGTTGCAGGAGCTGCATCAGGAGCTGCACATTCTCCTTCTTTACAGCAACCGCCTTCTTTTACTTCTGCTTCTGGTGTTGGGTTTTCGTCGCCACACATAGTAAGAATTGGGATAAAAAATAAAATTACTCGTACTTTTTAACAGATTTTTGATGAAAGAGCAAATTATATAACACTTATAGCTTCTCAGCTCGTTGTGCTTTCCTCGAGCATTCGCCAAAGGCGAATGTCGAGAGGCTACCTCTCCACTCGTTCGCCGCGGCGAACTCGGTCGAGGAGAGCTGTTTGCTATCCGCTGCCCACTGCCCACTAGCCACTTCTAAATATATCGTAGGTAAACAAAAACTGCTCCATGTGCTATAATAGACAATATGTTTTCCGCTATGAAAAAGCAGCTCTCAGAAACAACTTCTGAACTTTTATCTCAAACATCAGACAAAATTGTAGAAGTGGTTCCGCAAATAATACTTGCACTCTTGGTGCTCATTGTGAGCATTATAGTTGCACGTATTGCATGCAAACTTGTGAAGCATATTTTTGATGTTTTGGGTCTAGATAAAATTGCAAACAAGGTAAATGTAGACAGAATGCTAAGAATGGTAGGAATAAAGAGAAGTGTATCTAGTATTTTTTGTTTTTTGATCTATTGGTTAATAATTTTAGCTGCACTACTTCTTATAACAGATATTCTCCAGCTTGGAGCTGTGTCTGATGCGATAGGTGCAATAGTTTCATATATTCCACATCTTATAGTCGGACTATTTATACTTGTAATAGGTTTAATTCTTGGAAGGTTTTTACGGGACGTTGTTTCTACTTTTTGTGCTAAGGCAGGAATTTCATATGCTGAATTGCTTGGTGCCGTAGTACAGGTGGTTATAGTAATATTTGTTTGTCTGATTGCATTGCAGCAAATAGGTTTCGATGTATCTGTAATTACTATGAATGCAGCACGAATACTCGCAATACTATTTATTGCTATCAGTTTTGCAGGCGCACTCGCTGCTAAGCCATTTTTGGAAAATGCTATTACATGTATGCAGCTTAAATCACATTTGAAAATAGGAGATCATATAGATTGTGAATGTGACATTAAGGGGGAAATCGTAAAATTCTTGATTACAGGTGTTGTTATAAAAAGTGGTGATAGCACAGTTGTAATACCTGCCAAAAAATTATTCGAAAACAAATTCAAAATATCCAAGTAACTCCCACTTAGTTTATCCGCCGTGGCGAACGGGGAATGCTTATAGCCATAAACATTATTAAACCGTGCATCCAATAATTCTGTCATTACCGCACTATTCGTTCAGTATCCCAGAAGAACTGAAAGAGAATGTACTTCTCTCGGAAGAAGAGCTGTTCCCTTATTCTGATCTATATACAGATCGTATATATAAAATCCCTGATGCCTATACTGTAAAGAGTGAAGGTGTCTCTCGCGTGCTTTTGGATGTTAATCGAGCACCTGATGATATAAGTAAAGAATACGAAGGAGGTAAAGATGGTGTGATGGTTCATAAAACTTGGAATGGAGAGCAGATATACAAAATTGAACCAACAGAAAAACAATTTGAAAGTCTTATAAAGAAATATCATGATCCTTTTCATGCAGAGATAGATGCCTATATGGCAGATGCAAGATTTTTAATCGATTGCCATAGCTATACTCCAGTAGGCCCTCCAGGAAAGCCAGATGAAGGCAAGCCTCGTAAAGATATAAATCTAGGAAATGTGAATTGGACCTCATGCACTCGCGAGCACACAGTATTTTTCCGTGATTTCTTTGAGCGTCACGGTTATAGCGTATCTATAAATGATCCATATAGTGGTAGATATATTTTAGGCAGACACTGTCACAGAAAGCGAATCCCTCACTTCCTGGTTCCTGGAATTCAGATAGAGGTAAATCATGGACTCTATACAGAAGAGGGGACACTAAAAGCCAAGGAATCCGAGATTGCAGAAATAAATGGGCTTATGAAGAAGCTGGTAGAAGAGGTTGTGAGCAAGCTTATTCCCAGCTAGCTCTACCAAGATCTGGAACCATAGTTATCCATATCTGTCCGCTTTCAAGTGGTAATACATTTCCAGAATCATCATAGAACCTGAAGACTTGGCCTTTTTCTCGTTCCCATGTTCCTCTCCACACTTTTCCTTTAGAGAAAAGTAAGAGCTTTCCATTCCCAAATGTTTTGGTCCAAGGAATTGTGTTTGGCTCTCCAAATCCTTCTATGTGAGTTTCCAAAACTAATACATTCTTTGGTCTTGCTTGTTTATCTGCGCCTTTTATAGAGCGTACATAAGAGGATCCTCGTAATGGACTGTATGTGTAAGTTACGTTGTGATTTGGACTTCCAAAACTTAAATTAATCTTCTTGGCGACTTCATAATCCTTCGGAGATACGAAATCATATGTTGTTGGGAATACAGGAAGATCAAAATCTAGTAGATTCTTTTTCTCTATAACAGATTCGATTGCCTTACGAGTGATCATAAGATTGTGAGGAGCATCTTTTTTTGGATCTCTTTCGTAAGTTTCACCATCGTATCTAATAGCATCGTGGTTTTGGATCTGAGGATTTCTTCCAAGAGCCTCATATGCGATTGCACTTCCTCCCGCATGGAGCATGAGAGGTCTAAATGGAGCAACGACACTTACAAAATGAGGTCTAAGTGATCTGATAGGCTCTATAATTTTTGGTAATCTATCGGCTCTAAAAATTGCCAAGAATCTAGATATATCACCTTCTACTATGAGCTCAAAAACTATGATTGCATCTTTTAATCCTTTCTGAGGACGCGACTCCATGTGGTTTTCTATCATGGAAGCAACTAATTGCACAGATTTTTTCTTTCCAGAAGATGATGGAACAAGTGGAAGATATGAAATTATCTGTGGAGAGATGTGACTAGAGGAGCTTATTAGTAAAGCATCTGTAGTAGGAAGTGCTGTGCTAATTGCAGGGATCTTAGGTGCTTTAGGTATGTGTGGGACGTATGGCACAAAAAACATATATGCAGCGCACGCTACACACGCAACCAGCCAAGGGATTTTAGATTTAATCTGCATTTGAGTTAAGGTTACTCTTTCTTTTCTCCTTCTTCTGCAGCTTCTCCTTCTTTCTTTTCTCCTTCCTCTGTAGCTTCTCCTTCTTCGCCTTCTGCTGGTTTCTCGACAACCTCTTCTTTTCTAGGGGCTTCTACTGCAAAGATTATTTCATCATCTTCGAGTTGAGCTGCAACATTCTCTCCTAAGCTTAAGTCTGATACGGAGATTGAATCACCAATTTCTGCAAGTTTAGATAGATCAACCACTATTTCATGTGGAAGATCTTTTGGAAGACATCTTACTTCTATGGAATCTCTATGAGTTACGAGTACTCCGCCAAGCTCTTTTACTGCAGGAACTTCTCCGTTTGCAACTATAGAAATGTGTGTAGTTATCTCTTTTTTCATATTTGGAGCAAAGAAATCTATGTGTATACATCTGTCTGTTACTGGATCTCGATCTATTTTGTGTATAAGAACAGATGTCTTTTTCCCTCCCATGTCTAAATCTATGATTGTACTTTCTCCTGCGCGTACAAAAGTCTTGTGAAATTCTTGTTCATCACATTCTATTTGTTGATTTTCTATTTCATGTCCATATAAGACGCATGGCACAGTGCCTTGCTCCCTAAGATCTTTTACTTTCTTTTCTTTGGTTCGTGGTGTGATTTCTAGTGTGATTTGAGACATAGCAGGGAAAGGTTATTGTAATGAGGCTTTCCGAGCAAGAATTTTTCTCCATTTCCAGAAGTATTTGATGGCACTGATAATGTGAATTCTCACAGTTTTTTTCCATAGAAATGACAGCATTCCGCCTGAGCTAAGGCGATTCTGGCTATCATGCCCTTTTGCTTCGGGGAAATAGACAACCTTTTTACCATTTAATCTACATCTTTTGCATAAATCCGTATCATCGAAGAACAAGAAGAATCTTTCGTCAAATCCGCCAATTTTTTCGAAAAAGTCCTTTTTTATAAACATGCATGCACCCACAAGCCAATCGACTTCACGTGTTTCATACGGACTTTTGTCCCATTGCAAATAGTCACGCATTCTCTTTGGAAAGAAAATACTTAGTGGAGTGCGCTTTATGATTATGTCTAGAATAGTAGGAAATGTTCTGTATGAATCTCTTATGGTCCCACTTGGAAATACAAGTTGTGGTCCCACTATTGCTATGTCATCTCTACTATTTAAGAAATTGAACATCTTTTCTAGAGAATCCTTTTCGAGTGTAGTATCTGGATTTACGATTAGTATGTAATCTCCAGATGCAGTTTTTACTCCTAGATTATTACCTCCAGAGAATCCAATATTCTTTTCTGTTTGCATTAATTTGATTGGCTTTTCTTTTCCAAGAAGACTTCTAAGAATTTCTACAGAAGAATCTCTGGAGTCATTATCTACGATAATTATTTCTATTTCCTCTGAGATTGTTTGTGCAAGTAATGCATCAACGCATGCGAGTGTTTCATGAGGAGTTTTGTAGTTGAGAATAATTGCCGATATTTTAGGTGATGTATTCAAGATAATTCTTTTAGTAGTTTACGTGCTCCGAAAAATACTTGTGGTTCGATAATTAGTAAATATGTCCATTTGATAATTTGCCGTGCGAAAGTTAGAAGCCTTGTTTTTAGTGTACAATCTTTTTTATGCTTTTTTAAAATCAATGATTCGTGCGCTGCTGAATATATTCTTTCTTGTTTAGATCTTTTCTTTCTAGAGATGTTTGTAGATCTTGCATGCCATCCGATTGCATCTGGTACAAATATACAAAATCTTTCGTTCTTCATGAGTTTGTAAGCAAGGTCGATGTCTTCTTTGTACATGAACATTTTTTCATCAAATAGCCCGCATTCTTCAATTGCGTCACGTCTATATATAACTGCTGCTCCTGTTCCTCCAAAGCATATATCGTAATAATCGTATTCATCACTTATAGGTTCTGATTCTTCTCTTCCTTGCCCTCTATCATAAAACTTATGGGAGCTAGTCATAGCAATCCCTGCGCTATCTATAATTTCTGTTTTTTCTGGATTGCAGCCGAAGTCCCATCTAAAAAGTTTTCCTGTAGCAGATCCGAAGTTTGGATTATCTTCTAAGGCTTTCGTAAGTTTATATAAGAAATCTGATTCGAATATTGCATCTACATTTAATACTGCGTGATAAGTTGCTGGATATTCTCTTATAATTTTATTGTGACCCTTAGAAAATCCTAAGTTTTCATCTTCTTTTATAAATATAACTTCTGAAAAATCTTTTTCTAGTTCGTTTATGTATGTTTTGTCACTTGATGCATTGTCCAGACATACGATTTGGAATTCTCCTAGGCTCTCCTGTGATACAAGTGTCTCTAAGCACTTGCGTGCCCATTTCTCTGAGTTATGTGTGAGGAGGCTGGCTGTTAGAAACACAGAGGCAAGGATACAGTATTTTTGCACCCCGCTCGCGTGCTTAAGGCGGTATATGCGACGAAATCGACGTAACCCATCACCGTTTATTACTTATCAGAGGTTTCGGATCGATTTCTTACGCAAAATACCGCCTGCACGCTTGCTACCTTCGGCTTGGATCTTGTTTCTTATTGGTTAGCCAATTTAATCCACTCCTCAATAGAAAGCTCTTGTGGTCTCCTTGTCGCTTCAATTCCAGCTTTCTCTAGTATTTCCATACCTCCATCTATTTCTCCTATGGAGTTTCTAAGCATTTTTCTCTTTTTCCCAAATGCTACTTTTGTGAGCTGGAAGATTTTTTCTATTTGTTCCTTAGTTGCGATAGGGGAATCGAAGCAATCGATGTGAAGAATTGCTGAATTTACTTTTGGTGGAGGAAGGAATGCTTCTGGTGGGACTTTTTGTATAAGTGTAGGTTTACCAAATAGTCCGACTAAGATCGTAAGCATGCCTTTGCTTTTCTCATCACAAATTTTTTCTGCTACTTCGTGTTGTATTAGTAGTGTCATAGATTTTGGATAAACCTCTGATTCCAAAAATGCATGACGAAGTAGAGGGGATGTTATGTGATATGGAATGTTTGCGACTATTTTGTAAGGCTCGTTTGGAAAATCAACTTCCAATGCATTTGCATTAATAATATTCAGCTTATTGCTTTCCTCGACCGATTCCTGAGCTTGTCGAAGGACGAGTGGAGAGGCGGCCTCTCGATTCGCCCGCCCGCTGGCGGACTCACTCGAGGAGAGCTCGTGAGTGTTTACATATTTATTTATCAAAGGAACCAGCTTCCCATCTATCTCTACAGCCATAATCCTTCCTGCTCTTTTTACAAGTTCAGAAGTCAAAACTCCAATTCCAGCACCTATCTCGAGTACGAAGTCACTATCTTTTATATTTGCAGTCTCTAATATCTTTTGTAGTACAGCTTCATCTACCAAAAAATTCTGTCCTAAGCCTTTGTTTAGTTGGATTCCATTTTTGCTACAAAATTCGGGTACTCGTGACATGTGGGTATTTTATATGATTTTCCGATTAAAAAACTATTTTAGTTGTGAGTATTGCAGTCCTAATGGCGGCGAAGTGATATCGACACTTTGTTATTAGTATTTCTACGAAAAAATAAATGGTATTTATATTGCGAAGCCGTATTACAGGAAGTTATTAATTTCTATTTTTTTGTGTTCTATGTTTTTCTGCCCTGTAAACAGTTTTGCCTTTATCAGTTAATGACACTGTTCCACCCACTGTTACAAGTCCGAGTTTACTTAATCTTTCGGCACTTTCTTGAAAATTTCTGACTACCAGTAATCTCGTGTGACTAACTGCTTCCGAAAGAAGCTTATTATCTGATGGAATTTTGATGCTATCTAAGTCTACTTCAGGATTTTCTGTTTTAGACGATGTAGTACCCAGTGGTTCAAGCAATTTTTTTCTTGCTATAGCTGCGTCGTCTTCTTTTGGATGGGTGCTGTGCTCCATCACTTTCTTCATTTTTGTTTTTGCTTCAAGTATTATCCTATTTTTAGCAATTCTGATTATTGCATCCCCAATGTTGACTATAAGCTCTATATCCCTCTGACCCAGTCTTTCATGTGCACTTGCGCGACTATGTGCACCTGAATTAACAACGCCTCTTTCCGATTCTTCACCACTACCACGCAAGTTTCTGCATCCTGTAGCGTGAACATATGATCTTCTTCTTGTCATGTTATGAATAGGTTAAATTAAGGCGAAAAGTATCTTCCTGCTTCATGTATATTGTCAACAATGAATGTGATTATTTGTAATGAACAGGGAGAGAACATAGAAGTTTGTGAAAAAGTGAAAGCTCATAAAGAAGGATTGCTGCATAAGGCATTCTCTGTGTATATATTTAGAAATTCGGGCACAGAGCTTCTGGTGCAGAGGAGATCCGATGAGAAAATGCTATGGGGTGGATTTTGGGCTAATACGTGCTGTAGTCATGAAGTAGAGAGTGAGGATGTGATTGTGACTGCAAAAAGAAGGTTAAATGAAGAGATGGGATTTACTTGTTCTAATCTGAAGTTAGCTGGGAATTTTGTTTATTTTGCAGAGGATTCAAGTGGAAAAGGTGCTGAACATGAGTATTTGAGTATTCTGGTAGGAGAAGTTGATGAGGTTGAAATTTCCGCAGATCCTGCAGAGGTATCTGAGTGGAAGTGGGTAAAAGTAGAGGAGTTGCTCACAGATATGGAAAATAACTCACAGGAATATGCTCCGTGGTTTGTGGAGGGAATTAATAGTGCTTCGACACGTACTTCGTCTCACTGAACTTAAGCATCGTGACTTCGTCGCTCTGCTTCAAGTTCAGTTCGCTCAGTACGGCTAAGCATGACATAAGTTACTGAAAAAATAGCTCTGCTGCACTGTCCGTGATGTACTCCATTTCTGGAGGCGGGGTCATCACATAAGTACAACAGAGCTGTAGTCTGATACTATCAGGATTTGTAAAAATATCTTTCATAAAGTTGACATTTTCTCTCATGGTGTTAAATTGATCGCATCTTGCAAAGGAACACTTTCTTTTTTGGCTTCTTCTTTTCCTTCTTTACAGAGGGAGAGTGCCGATGTGTGTAACCTAAACAAGAACTAGTCTCACAAGCACCTCCCCTGTAAAGGTCGGAGGTATTTTTGTGTGACAACATTTTATTTTTTACTAAAAGTTATTATGGGAAACAATGATTGTAATGGGGACGATTCTATATATTTATTAGATGCGCTAAGTGATATACATGAGCGCGCAAAACGCACGAGTGATTCGCATCTGAAATCTTATATAAGGATTGCCGGACTGGATACTGGAGAAAGAATAACTCAGACTTCTGAAGAGGCCAGACTCGAATTGATCAGGCTTCGTCTTGATGTGGCAGAGGAAGAGGATGCTGGCGTTGCCAATAATGGTGCAACGTTAGCGTGGAAAAGTGCTATGAAAGGTTTGCAGAGACAATTCCCATCAAGAGATATTGATTCAGGCTCTGTAGATCAATTCATAGTGGATGCAGGAAATATGACTAGAGAAGAGGTTGATGAACAATTGAGTCGATGTCTTACAAAAGAGAGATTAGCGGAGATTCGTTCCTCTAAATGATTTTTAGTTTGTGATTTTAAAATATTATGGACGCAAGAATAGATCAGTTATCGATCTCCTATGAAATTCAACCTAGTGCTTTATCTAAGGTATATAACCTTGCACAAGCATTAGAAATTGTAAGAGGCGGATCTGTTGATTCAACTGATCTAGATTTTATGACAAGGGAAGAACATGCATTGATGATGAGAGAGCTTGAAGTACTTAGAAGTCGTTATGGAATTGTTCTGAGTGAATACGTAGAAATTCCTGACCCTATTTCTGAATCACCTCAACCTTCACAACGTTTAAGGCAATCTTTTTTACATTTCCGGAATCGAATCGTATCTCTGCTATGTCACCACTCAAAGACATAATAGTTCCATCGCCAAATATAGGATGATGTATGCGAGCACCGGATTCAAAATCATGAGAAGGATCCTGATTGAAGTCTTCTTCTGAAGAGTTTATGTCTTGGTTGAAATCTAGATCCGATAAACCTCTCGACGTTCGCGATGCCTCTCCACTCGCGTTGCGACGCTCGGTCGAGGAGAGCCCGCTCGAGGAGAGTTGCATTCTACTAAATATATCTCCCTTTCTCTCTACAAGCTTTTCCGGAATGTCGTCTAAGAAGCGAGATGCAGAGTTTGCTTGCATATCACCCCATACAGTTCTGCTATTTGCGTGCATTAGAGTAAGTTGATCTTTTGCTCTGGTCATTCCTACATACATAATACGACGCTCTTCTTCTAATTGTTCTTTGTCGAACATGCAATTTGAATGAGGGAAGATTCCTTCTTCGCATCCTGCAATTACTACATGGCCAAATTCCAGACCTTTGCACAGATGAAGAGTCATCAAAGTAAGAGCATCATCACGTGCGTCATTCATTTTGTCTACTTCAGATACTAGTGCTACTTCTTCTAGAAAACTCACAAAGGATTGTTCAGACTCAAGGCCATCGTACTTATGCATTACGTTTATAAGTTCTCCTATATTTTCCCATCTAGTTTCTCCTTCTGTTGTGTCATCCCTTAACCATTTTTCCATTTGTATTTCTTCTAATAATTCTGTGGAAAGCTGAGATACAGAAATTTGTAATCTTCTTTCTTTATATTTTTCTATGAGTGCAGCAAATTCAGAGATTCGATTTTTAGTTGATTCATTTATATGATCTATGGAATTAATATTTTTTAGGGCAGACCAAAATGACATCTCATGCTCCTGACAAAATGCATTTATTTTTTCTATAGTTGTCTTACCAATTTTCCTAGCAGGAACATTTATTACTCGAAGTAGAGATAAAGCGTCTTGGGGGTTATGCATTGCATATAAATATGCGAGAAGATCTTTTACTTCTCTTCTAGCGTAGAACTTCACTCCTCCTACTATCCGGTAGGGAAGTGCATTTCGCATACAAGCTTCTTCGAAATGTCTGGATTGTGCATTTGTTCTGTATAGCACCACTTGTTCGTTTAGTGATGTGCCATTTGCGAGTTTGCTCATAACATTATTCACAGTTTCTTCTGCTTCATCTTTTTCGTCTCTCACTTCGTGAATAGATAATAAGTTTCCATCTGCTCTATGCGTCCACATTTTCTTTTGTGGTCTTCCTGGATTTGCTGCAATTACTGCATCGGATGAATCTAGTATTTGTTGAGTTGATCTGTAATTGCGTTCCAGCTTTATGGAGACTGCATCTGGGTATTCTTCGTTGAATTCCAAAATGTTTCTTATGTCTGCTCCACGGAATGCGTATATAGATTGATCTGGATCACCTATTACACACAGATTCCTATATTTACCTGCAAGCATGGATATAAATATATATTGAGCATGATTTGTATCTTGGTACTCATCTACATTTAGATATTTCCATGTGTTTTGATATCTATCTAATACATCTGGAGCTTCGCGAAATAGTCTTATACATTCCAGAATAAGATCATCGAAGTCCAATGCATTGTTTTCTTTAAGTTTATTTTGATAAGTGGAATAAATTTTTACCATCCTAGCCATCCAATCTGATGTGGCTTGCTCTGCTACTTCTTTTGTATTCATTGCTTCACTCTTAAATTTTCCAACTTGTCCAAGTGCTGCTTTTGGCTTTAGTTCTTTTGAGTCGATATTCATATCTTTCAGTATTCCTTTCATAAGAGTTTCTTGATCTGAAGTATCGTAGATCACGAAGTTTCTATCTCTTCCAATTTTTTCTATATCCCTTCTAAGTATGCGAACACATATAGAGTGAAATGTGCCGGTGGCAGGCATGTTGTCGCTGTTTGCATTTGTAAGCTTTAGAAGAGCGCTGATCCTGTCTTTCATTTCATTCGCTGCTTTGTTTGTAAAAGTGACAGCAAGTATTCTCCATGGTTCTACTCCGTTATGAATCAGATTTGCGATCCTATGCGTGAGAGTACGAGTCTTTCCGCTACCAGCTCCTGCAAGGATCAGCAGAGGACCCTTTAAAGTGTTTACGGCTTTTGTTTGCGATTCGTTTAGGCCTTCAAAAATTAAATTGCTATCTTTATTCACCGGCACTCATAGTACCATCTGTTCGTTTATGTGATACTGATTTTCCTGTGACCTTCTTTACAACATGTTTTAAGTCACATAGAGCTAGGACATTGCCAGCCTTTTCGCTAGCTGCTTGCATGCGAATCATTATGTTAGAGAAAATTTCGGGCGAGACTGTCCCATTGCAAGGATTAGTCAATCCTAGTATTAGATCTCGTTGACTCTTTGAGAGATCATCTTCCGTTTTTATGTGATCTATTCCCATGATTATGAATTGGTAATAAACAAAAAACCTCGTTTTGCACGAGGTTGGAATATTCAGTTAGCAAACTCGTGCGGTCCTAATGGACGACTGCGACGACGAGGCCAACTGCGAGTGTTCTTGCGAACATTGACCTCATACTACTTTTTCAAAAATTAGTGTCAAGGTGTACAATTCAGATTCATGAGGTTTTCGCCAAGCGCCAAGTTACTTGCACACAAGGAGGCTGACTACCATGGCAGTAGACTAGGGGAGTTTTTGCAGGATATTGTTTATGGAGGTGTAGATGGAATAGTTACTACTTTTGCAGTGGTAGCAGGAGCTGCTGGAGCAGATCTTGCTCACTATATAGTCATAATTCTTGGAGTTGCGAATTTGTTTGCAGATGGACTCTCTATGGGAATTGGAAATTATCTTTCTATAAAATCAGAAAGAGATAATTACCACCGACTGTACGAGGAGGAGAGAAAAGAGATTCGTGAAATTCCAGAGATAGAAAGAGAGGAGGTTATGGAAATGTTTGCAAAGAAAGGATTCGAAGGAGGGGATTTGGAGATGGTGGTAAATAAAATTACTTCAGATGAAGATGTCTGGATAGATACTATGATGAGAGAGGAGCACGGTCTTACGCCTGATATTACTGAGTTTCCTGTGCTGCATGGCACAGCTACCTTTGTATCTTTTGTAATTTTCGGTGCAATTCCTTTGGTGCCGTATATTTTTGGCGTTTCATCTGATTTGAAATTTCAAACCGCAATTTTGTCTACAGGAGTGGCTTTGATTGCTCTGGGGATTGTAAGATCGTCAATTGCCAAAAGAAGGAAGTTTTCTGGGGCAATGGAGCTTTTGGTGCTTGGGGCTGTAAGTGCAGCGCTTGCATTCTTTGTGGGCGCTATTTTGGCTTCTTGAGCAATTATTTGGGGTTTCTGTACAAATATCTTGACAGTGATGTGTATATAAGTAGAATACTCGCAGTCCGAAGACCGGAAGCGATAGGCCCGCAGGGCTGAAAGTAAGTCTTCCCGAGGTATACAGCATCGACTAGTCGGCTCTGGCTTACTGATTCGTGCCGTGTGCCTCGCTGGTCTCCCGGACGTCCCGAAGACCAGTTTTTTTATTAGAAAATTTCACTGGATTTGGAATCATCAAGATATTTGTTGCGGTTGCGAGGTGACTAACCACTACCCACTAACCACTACCCACTCGTAAATATGGCACTTACAAAAGATCAGAAAAAGGCACAGGTTGCAGACATAAGAGATGCAATCAAGAAGACAAAGTCACTCGCTTTCATGAAATATCGTGGGCTTAGTGTTTCTGATATTGATGATCTAAGAGGAAAGATGTTGGAGAAGAATGCGAGAATGAAAGTAGCCAAGAAAACATTATTTAATATTGCAGCTAAAGAGGAGGGTTATCCAGAAGTTTCTGATGAGGCTTTTGGCAATGAGCCAATTGCTTTTGTTTTTAGTTTCGAAGATGAAATAAGTGGAGCCAAAGTTGCATTTGAATTTGGCAAGAAAAATGATGCAGTAGAAATCGTTGGCGGAGTTGTAGATGGCAAGCTTCTTTCAAAAGAGGATGCAGTAGAGTTTGCGAAGATGCTTAGCAAAGAAGAATTACTTTCGAAGTTTGCAGCCATGCTTCGTGCTCCTCTTGGAAACTTTGCAAGCATGTGTGGAAGTCCACTTGGTGCTTTTGCTAGAGCAGTAAACGAAGTTGCAAAAAATAAAGAATCTTAAATTATTTATTACTAATTATTCATTATTAATTCCCCCAAATACTATGTCAGATGACACAACCGCTACAGAAGAGAAGGTAACCCTCTCCGCAGATGAAAAAAAACTTATCGATGCTCTCGAAAAGTTAAATGTTGTATCACTTAATAATGTCGTAAAGTACATGGAAACTGAATACGGCATAAGCGCTGCCCCAGCTGCAGTTGCTGTTGCAGGAGCTGCTCCAGCAGGAGGTGGAGAAGCTGAAGAAGAGGAGAAAAGTGCATACGATATTGAGCTAGCAGAGGCAGGAGGTCAGAAAATTGCAGTTATTAAGGTTGTACGTGAAATCACACAACTTGGCCTTGGTGAAGCAAAAGGAAAAGTAGATAGTGCACCTGCAGTTATAAAAGAAGGTGTTCCAAAAGAAGAAGCAGAAGAAGCCAAGAAGAAGCTAGAAGAGGCTGGAGCAACAGTAAATCTAAAGTAAGCGATTAGCAGGCAGCGATTAGCGATTAGCAGGCTTGTACTGTTAGTCGCTTTTCTGTTGCATATGATACAATCCGCTCATGCGAGTACTATCAGGAATGCAGCCATCAGGCGATCCACATATCGGAAATTATTTTGGTTCTATAAAGCCAAATATAGAATTAATGGGAGAAGAAGAGAATATTTATATAGTGGTAGATTTACATGCTCTTACTTCTGTTCGTGATGCAAATGAATTAAGGGAATACAGAATGAATCTAGTAAAAGATCTTCTTGCTTGTGGTTTTGATCCAGAGAAAGGAATTCTGTTTTTTCAATCAGATGTTCCAGAGCATGCAGAGCTCTTATGGATTCTTTCTTGTATTACTCCTATGGGGTTACTTGAAAGAGCAGTGAGTTACAAAGATAAGCTTGCACAAGGCTTAGAGCCAAATCATGGCCTCTTTGCTTATCCTGTTTTGCAGGCTGCGGATATCTTGTTATATGACTCGGATTTGATTCCTGTAGGAAAAGATCAGAAGCAACATATAGAGATGACTCGTGATATAGCTCAGAAATTTAATAATGCATATGGAGATGGAGTTCTAAAAGAGCCAGATGTTCAGATACGAGAAGATGTTGCAGTAGTTCCAGGTACGGATGGCAGAAAAATGAGTAAGAGTTATGGAAATACGATTCCACTTTTTGCAGATGACAAGAAGACAGAAAAAATAATTATGGGAATAGTTACGGATTCAAAAGGAGTAGAAGAGCCAAAAGATCCAGAAAACTGCAATGTATTCAAAATACATTCTTTGTTTTTGGATGATGATGGTAAGAAAGAATTGGAAGATAAGTATCGTGCTGGGGGACTTGGATATGGTGATGCTAAGAAAATGTTAGCAGAAGAATTTTTCAATTATTTTGGTGATATGAGAAAGAAGAGATTGGAAATTTCGGATGAGTCTGCAAAAGAAGTTGTAAAGAATGGCGCTGCAAAAGCTAGGAAAATTGCAGAAAAGACTATGGATAGAGTAAGAAAGTCAGTTGGATTGCGCTAGGCAGAGCCAAAGGTTGTAATAGCAGTACAAAAACATACTAATGTGTTAGAATTTGTTTTATGAGAAATGTAAAAACACTTTTTATAATAACCTTTATTTTTATTGGAACTGTTCAGGTAAATGCAGCAGAAGTTAATTGCGATGTTGCACCATCTGGATCAGATGCATTAGACACTCACACTGAGGCTAGATTTAAGAGATACCTAAATAGTGGATCTATTCCTAGAAATTTGTCTGATGAACAAGAAGTAAGGTATGAATATTTAGATTGGGAAAGGCAATGTCAAAATCTTTCCAGAAGAGATAGGAGAATGCAATTAAGACGTAGAACAACGAGTGAACGATTAAAATTACCTAATAAAACAGTAGCAGTTCAAACAGGTAGCACAGTTTTCAATCCAGATGGTCCTGGGTCTGAAGAGTTAGACAATAACAGAGAGAGTCGTATAAAGGGTTATGTAAGAAATGATAATTGTGAAAGTGATGGCCTCGAGACAGCAGAATATGAAAGATGTATTTATTTGCTTAGAGAAAAAGATTCCAAAACAAAAGAGGCTTTGGCAAGAAGAAGAATTGGGCGCAGAACTAGGGCTGTAAATAGAAGGGTAAGCAGTAGAAGAGTTGCCCCTATAGATACGAGCCGTTTTGAAACTACAGGTGATAGCTCTTATTCTGAAAGTGCTGGAGTCGATGTAGAAGAATTTGATGAAGACGGTCCAGGATCAGATTCTCTTAGTAGATCCGAAGAGGCAAGGATAAGGAGATATGTGGAAAATAATAACTGTGCGAAAGTTCCTAGAAGTTCATGGACAGAAAGATGTGAATATCTAGTGGAATATCGTAATTATCAGAGAAATAAATCTTTATCTAGATCATCATCTAGAATTTCCAGGCAAACTGGCAATGCTCTTCTCAGGAGAGGAGTTAATACTTCCTACAGAAAGTCTATAAAGAACACGAATGCTGTTTTACAGCTTAAGCTCAAGAGTGGTTTCCGTCCTCGTCCTAGAACTGTTCAGGAAGCAGATAACAACTTCCAGGATCCTATAAGTGTGGAAGGGGATGATTGATTGAGGTGCCTTGGTGTCGTCACCTTACAAATGTTTTCTAGTAAATGCTCTTCCAGAATGGGATTTTAGATATATCTCGAATTCTTCAGCACGATTACGATCAGTAAAAGCGGTATATGATTTTAATTCCCAAGGTTTGTGTTTGTTAGTATGCATTTCGAGAAATGCATACTTTTGGACGTAGCCGGGTGGAGCGGGCGAGCACCACGTCGCTACGCTCCTCTGCACTGCCTTTCATCCTACTTACTGCCTCGCTTCGCTCGTTGTTCGCAGCATGAAAAGCTCCAATCTGCTGATGCAGATTGGAGCGGGCGAGGGGAATTGAACCCCCTTCTGAAGCTTGGGAAGCTTCCATAATGACCATTATACGACGCCCGCTAGGATCAGATTTATGGTAGAATATATGGAGGTCATGACACAATACAAAGAAATCCTTTCCAAGCAGCTTATCGGCAATTCTCTACAAGACTGGCTAGTTGCAGTTGCATGTCTTGTATGTGTGTATGTTGCACTACAAGTATTCAGACGAGTGGTAATAAGTAGGATAAGCAAAATAGTTCAAAAAACCTCCTTCAAAGGAGATGATGCAATTATTCAAATGCTAGAAGGAATTAGTGGATTCTTTTATTTTGTTACATCATTATTTATAGCCTCAAGACTTGTTTCTTCTTCTGAAATTGTTGAAAAAGTAATTTATGGATTATTTGTAGTAGTTATAGTTTACGAAGTAATTCGTATTCTAGAACGTATAATTTTATTCTTTGTAGTTAGATTTTGGATGGGGGATAGAAATGAATCCGAAAAAGAGCACATGTCTCATGTGTTGCAGATAATCATAAAGATTGCTTTGTGGACTATTGGAGCAATACTTGTGCTTTCTAATTTAGGCTTTAATGTTACTTCTCTAGTAGCTAGTTTGGGAGTTGGAGGTATTGCCATTGCCCTTGCTGTTCAAAATATTTTGGGAGATATGTTTAGCTCCTTCTCCATATATTTCGATCAGCCATTTAGAGTTGGAGACTTTATTGTTGTTGGAGATCATATGGGAACAGTTAAAAAAATAGGCCTCAAAACAACTAGAATAGAGGCTTTGCAAGGTGAAGAGATTGTAATTTCGAATGCAGAGCTAACAAGTAGCAGGGTAAGAAACTTCAAGCAGATGCAAAAACGCCGCATACCTTTTGTAGTAGGAGTGACGTATGACACATCAAAAGAGAAACTTGCAAAGATTCCTGAGATTGTAAAAAGTGTGATTGTTTCTATAGAAAATGCAGAATTAGATCGTGTTCATCTAAAAGAGTTTGGAGATTTCAGTATAAATTTTGAAATCGTATTCTATGCACTTACTGGAGATTACATTGAATACATGGATGCAAGACAAGAGATAA
This sequence comes from Candidatus Peribacteria bacterium, assembly GCA_018652265.1. GTDB lineage: Bacteria > Patescibacteriota > Gracilibacteria > Peribacterales > Peribacteraceae > JABICL01. Next base: position 49,327 of record JABICL010000030.1, on the reverse strand, counting down.
ATCTAGGACTTGTAGGAGAATTCGAAAAAGAAGGCATCGAATTCGCCTTCCCAACGCAGACGGTGCATGTAGTGAAGGAGTAGGCTAATTTCCTATATTTCTTGTAAGCATTATTGTCATAGCTTTTGCTATTTCCTGAAATTCAACTCCTCTCATTTGATATCCATTTTGTGTGTGTTCTGCAAAGTGATGTGATATTTTTAATCCGCGACTACGAGTTCCTATATCAGTTCCTGCGTGCACGATAGCAGATCCAAGTAAAGATGCCCTATCTGATGCTGTAAAGCCTTCCACATCTTTTGCTCCCATAATAGATGGATATCTTCCATTGCCACTTCTAGACATGTCTGCATCATCTTTTCCAACCACTTCGGATAAATCTGTTATTAGATGACCACTTTGTATGCCTGTACAAATTTTACGTGTACAGTCTAATGTTTTTTCGTAGTCAGTATTTCCGAAATCAAATGTGACTTGCCATGCACCGTCTTGATCAATTCGCAAATCAAATTTACCAAATTGATTTCCTGTACGACATATACTGATTCTTGGTTCTCTGTCTTCATATTTTCTAGGCCTACTAGTCACCGAAGCTGCTTCTTTTAGATCTATTATCTTTGCACCATTTTTATCTTGTGAAGGATGACTTCCTGTAGGCTTTATGCCCTCTGATATATTCTTCCAAAATGTATTATAGAATTTCAAAAATCTTCTTATATCCTCAAAACTTATTATAACTGGCACTGCAGCAATGTTTTTTTCTTCGTCTACTATATTGCGCGGATCAAAAAATCTTCGATATTTTTTAGATAGAAAATCGAATTTTTTCATTGCCATTATTTCTTGACTTGAAGTATTAGGTGTTCTTTTCTTTGTCTTTCCATTTACCACAATTTCTCCTGTTATTGGCATAACTATGTGAGTTGCAAAAACGGCACAATTTTCTTGTTGTGCGTGAATTATAAATACATTGGCTAAATTGACGCACTCCGCCAGGGTTATCTCTATGTCTTTTTCCCAATCATTCAAAAATGGTGCCAATATTTCAGATTGACCTGTTTTATCTGCTCTATGTAAACAAGTATCAAAGAATGTTCTGATTCCATTGTGAGTTTCAGCTGCAAGTCTCAAGCAATCTTCAAACCATCCTCTAAGTGGAAGATTAGATTCATCAGCGATGCACTCATGATGTAACTGATTAGCTGATAAGCCTATCAAAGGATAATCACATGTCAGTTTTTGCAATAATTGATCTTCTTTTTCCAATGCATTTTTAACTAATGTTTCTACTTCATCTCTTGATGAAAATCTTTCAGAGATAAATCTAGAATATTGAACAAGTGGTGATTCATTTGAAGAGTCTAATGCTCTGATCCAACGTCTTCTCAAATCATTCGAGATATCTGTTAATTCTCCTATATCATTTGTTCTCTCGTCTACTGTAGAAATTAATTCTTCAACATCTATTACTCCTGATTCACCTAATTCATGTCTAACTTCTAGAATGGTTTTATTTATTAAAACTAGCAATTCACACTGGTTTCCAGCTCTTTCCATTACTTCGCTTTCTAATTCAGAAGAAGACATTGGCATTCGATTTTACTCTTAGATTTCAATGTATAAAGTGATATCTAAATAAAAATCCAACACCAAAAAGCTTCAATCTTTCCAAATTGAGGTTTGTGTTAGATAGTACGCCAATTACTGTCCGGCTTCGTTTCATTCGCTCTGCTCACTCAACTACGCCGTGACACCTCGGCTACTAGACTCCGTCGCGGTAAACCGCGGCGTAGCCGGATGGAGCGGGTAACGGGAATTGAACCCGTATCTACGCCATGGCAAGGCGTCATAATAGCCATTATACGATACCCGCGTACTTATCAATTCTAATTGATCACACGTACTGATTGCAATGATAAGATGCTGTGTTTAGATAAATCTAATACCCTTCAGTACATCTATAACAATCTCCAATAGGTATTCATCCAATCCCGGCTTCATGACTGCCGTAAAGCCGTACATGTAACCACTTGAAGTAGTTACAAATTGGTAATATCTAACAGATTCTTCATTCCCAGCAGGTTGAGCATCGAATATATGTAGTATTGAATCTTTGCCATCTATAGTTATTGGATCTGTGGAAACTACTGAATAATTAGGAGCAGTTTGTCTTGCAAGATCTACTGCTTTTTCAGAAAGCTCTGTTGTTGATTTGACTGGCTCTTGCAAATCATCTTTCTTCACATGTAATTGCATTACACTTCCAGAATTTGCTGCACTAACCATTATTACGTAATTACTCTGCTCACCGAATCCTTGAGAAATTATTGTCCAATCTGTAGGAAGGCATAATGAAACATCCTCTATTTCTGTTCTTTCTACTTCACAATCTCTTGCAAGAGGGTCATCTAAATCTCCACCGCATGCAGATAAGGCTAATAAGGTCGTTAAAGCGAATATAGGTAATGCTTTTTTCATGGTAAATTTGGTAATTCTAGTAGATCGAAAGTCTAGAGGAATACATCAGGGTTTGCTAGGATAATTGCAGTTATTTCAAATGCCGCTGTGGTGGAATGGTAGACACGAGGGACTTAAAATCCCTTGCTCATATATGAGCGTACTGGTTCGAATCCAGTCAGCGGTACCATCCGGCTTCGTCCGCCATGGCGGACTACGCCGCGATTATATGTGATTGAACATGAGAAGTTTATCCTGAACGATCCGCTACGACTTCGGCTGGCAAGCCACCAAGAGCGAAAGTTGGACTGTCGCTAATTTGCAATTTTGATAGAATCCATCAAGTGAGACTTCTATATGTTTTTATTATTATATTTCTAATATCATTTCAATCTGCAATGGCAGAGTCTGCTTCATGTGCGCAGAAAAAGGAAAATGTAATTCGAGTATTGCTTGAAGGAAGCGGAAGAATAAGAAGTACTATGGAGAAAATTCAGAGAAACGAAACTCTTTCTGCTGAGGAGAGAGAAGATTTTCGTACAAAAGCAGATTGGCTTGTTGCATGGACAAAAGATCAGGCAGAGATTCTAGCTTCTAAAAATGATTGTGAAAGTTTAGACAATCTAATATCTGCCACTAGAATTGAGTGGAAGCCAGTTGTTCTTAGTTATAGAAAGTTGCAGGCAAAAATTCTTATGTCACATTTATCGAGGATAGAATTTGCTACAGCAGATAATCCAAAAGAATTATTAAATGCAAAATCTATTCTTGAAAATATTCAAACAGAAGATGATTTATATAAATCAAAAATAGCTCTCAGAAAGGCGATATTTTTGCTTAGAACAGGGTTACGGAAAATAAGATGAAATGCTAAAGTAAAAGCATGAAAAAGGTACAAGTTCTATTAATAGCCTTTCTGGTTTCTTTTGCGTCTACTGCTTTTGCAGCAGGTGATGGCGACATGCATGTATTCGTACGTGATGGATGTACTCATTGTGCTGACCTAAAAGAATTTGTGGATAAATGGGAAGACGCTCCTGAGGTTACATATCACAATGTTATTCATAAAGAAGCACAGGATCTTTTTGAAAAATTACAGCTTAGACTGCCAGGATTGCAGCAGGCAGTTCCTGTTACTGTAATAGACGGCCAGATAATTCAAGGATTTGATACAGATGAAACAACGGGAGAAAGACTTAAAAATATAATAAATAATTGTACGCCTAGTGATAGCGGTTGCGTTTCGTTTAATAAATTTTTGTTGGGAGAAGGAACTTCGGAGATAGTAGGAGGAGGGGAGACGTGTATCGATGATCCAACTGTTCCATGTACTGTAGAAGGAAATGATGATCGTTTTGTTTTTGATTTTTGGTTTGTAGGAGAAACAGATCTTAGAGAATTTTCTTTGCCAGTTCTTTCTTTGATACTTGGAGGACTCGATGGATTTAATCCATGTGCAATGTGGGTTCTTATAACTCTGCTAACACTCCTTATAAATACAAGATCATGGAAAAAGATATGGGTAATTGGTGGGATATTCCTGTTTGTATCTGGAGCTATGTACTATGTATTTATAGCTGCATGGCTAAATGTATTTCTTCTGGTTGGGTTGAATGTTTGGGTACAAAAATTGATAGGTATAGTTGCAATTGGTGGTGGATCTTTTTATCTGTATGAAGCTTTTGGGAAAGATCCGAATGAATGCAAAGTTACTAATTTAAGCTCCAGAAAGAAAACTATAGATAAGATGAGGCGTGTAATAGAGATTGCATCTTGGCCATCTATGATTCTGGGTGTTGCAATTCTCGCATTCTCTGTAAATCTCATAGAACTAGTATGTACCGCAGGGCTGCCTGCGATATTTACAGAAATTCTTGCATTTAATGATTTATCGAATCTATCGAGATATTGGTACATGCTTCTATACATAATTGCTTACATGATCGATGATTTGATCATATTCGCAATTGCTATAAGTACCTTGAGAGCAACTGGTCTAACTACAAGATATAGAAGATTCTCTCTTATATTTGGAGGGGTTTTGATGGCTACACTTGGTATTCTTATGATTTTCTGGCCGGAGGTACTAGTGTTTTAGGAAGAATTCATTTTCTGTGGGTCTTGCTACGTGTTATCCTTGGTTTCACATATGTTCAGCATAACTAACAAATTACGACTCTGGCTTACCTTATCATCTGTTTTAGTTCTTATCGGTGTTTCATTGATTATGTATCCAGGCCTAAAGCTTGGAATAGATTTTACTGGTGGAACTCTGATTGAATTGTCATTTGATGAAGACACAGAGAAAGCTAATTTTGAAAATGAGCTTTCTGAGTTTGCATCAGAAAATGAAGTTGATCTAGGACAGCCTTATATTCTAAAAACTTCAGAAGGAGGATATATAGTGAGAATAAAAGAAATTACAAATGAGATTCATGTTGCTCTAAGCGAACATCTAACAAATAAAATAGGTACATTTACAGAGCAAAGATTTACAACCATAGGTCCAACTGTTGGAAATACGCTAAAAACAAGATCGGTATGGGCAATACTTACCGCCGCAGTTGTTATGGTTCTATATATTGCATATGCATTCAGAAATATTCCAAAAAAATTAAGCCCATGGAAGTTCGGAGTGATTGCTGTAATTGCTTTGATTCATGATCTTATAATTACCATTGGAATTTTTGTTCTCATAGGAAGCTTCACAAGCTTTGAAGTAAATACCTTATTCGTAACGGCGCTTCTTATAATCCTTGGTTATTCTGTAAATGACACGATAGTTATTTTTGATCGAGTACGTGAGAATGTGTTCAATCAAGATCGTAAAGATACTTTCAAAGAGGTAGCAGAAAGGGGATTACAGCAAAGTATAGCTAGATCCATAAATACAAGCTTAAGTACGCTTATTCCTTTGTTTGCACTATATTTCCTTGGCGGAGAAAGCATTAAATGGTTTGTTTTGACTCTAATTGTGGGACTGATAATAGGAACATATTCTTCTCTATTTTTAGCAACTCCATTACTTGTTTTCTGGCGTAAGAAGAAATGAATATAACTATAAAAAAGCTAAGCGCATCACGTACTCAGGCTACTGTTACTTTCGAAGAGGATGTATATAAGAAGGCTGAATCTGAGGTTATGGAAGCACTTGCAAAAAGTATTGATGTAAAAGGATTTAGGAAGGGAAATGCTCCAGTAGATATGGTTAAAGAAAAAATTTCAGAAGATAAAATTCTAGAAGAGACAGTGCAACATTTAGTTCCAGGAGCTTTGCAGGAAGTTATAAAAAAAGAAGATGTGAAACCAATCATTCGACCAAGAGTGGAGGTTACTTCTACTAGTCCTCTTACTCTTAATTTAATATTTGTGGAGAATCCAAATGTGAAAGTAGATGAAAAGGGGATAAAGAAAGATGTAAAAAAAGCACAAAAAGAAGCAGATAAGGAGGCAGATAAGAAAGAGAAAGAGGGTGAAAATAAGGATAAGAAAGAAGAAAATGAAGGAAAGAAAGATGAAACATGGACAGAAGAGAAATTCTTCGAAGCCTTAGCTTCCAATACAAAAGTTGAAATAGCAGAGGAGCTTGTAGAGGAAGAAGTTAGAGCTATGCTTGAGGCTCATATTCAGTATTTGGAGCAATTTGGTATGGATTTAGAGAAATACCTAGAGCAAACAGGTAAAAGCCTTCCTGATTTTGTAAAAAGCCTTAAGCCAAAAGCAGAAAACAGATTGAAAGTCAGGTTTGGAGTAATGACTCTAGTAGAAAAGCTTGAGATAAAAGAAAATGATCCGGAGAAATTGATCGGAATTCTTAAAGAGAAGGTTTTGGGATAGATTTTATTTCCTGGCCCCAATCTTTTTATTTGGCTTATCATGAAAGAATGCTCTTAGTCTTGCTCTGGCATCTTTTGTTCTGCATATAGAAATCCATTGCTCTGATGGTGTTGGATTTTTTCTGACTAATATTTCTACTACATCACCATTTTCTAGATGATGATCTATGGGTGCAACTGCACCATTTACTTTTGCCATTTTGAATTTTAGTCCTATGTCTGAATGTATCTGGAATGCAAAATCCAGTGGTGTGGAGTCTTTTCTAAGTTCTATTGGATCTCCTTTTGGAGTGAGGACATATATTCTATCTGCTATTTCTTCATGTATGTCTTCTTCTTCCATAGAAGATGAATTAGATATTGCATGCATTCTTTGCATCCTGTTTGACCACATTTTGTTTATGAGTGGTTCGGATGAACCTTTTTTCTCATAATTCCAATGTGCTGCGATTCCATATTCAGCTTCTTTATCCATTTCGTTGGTTCGTATTTGTACTTCCACTGGCATAGTTAAGCTTTCTGAGCTTAATCCAAGAAGTGTAGTATGAAGCGATCTGTATCCATTTGGCTTTGGCATTCCTATGTAGTCTTTTATTCTGTGAAGAATAGGTCTGTATGTTCTATGAAGTATTCCAAGTACTCTGTAGCAATCTTCTACAGAATCTACGAGTACTCGCGTTCCAAATAAGTCATACAAATCAACCATGTTAGTTATGCCCTTTTTATGCATTTTGCGAAAAATACTATAAGGATATTTTTTTCTATGTGATATCTCACATTCTATGCCTTCGGATTTTAGTGTTCTTGTTAGAGCAAGCTCTGCAGATGGAAGCAAATTGCCATTTTTTCTATGTATTGCCTCAAATGATTTTTCTATGTCTTCTGCCTCTTGAGGATAAAGTATAGAAAATGCTCTGTTTTCTAGCGTGTATTTAAGAGAATAAATTCCAAGCTTAGCGCATAGTGGGGCAAATACTTCCAAAATTTCTCTAGCTACTCCTATTTTTGCCTTATGTTCCATGTGATGCGAATTATTTAAAACATGGGCATGATCATGTAGGCAAATTATAAGAACTCGAACATCTTCAGAGAGCGCGAGTAACATTTTATTTAGCTGTGATTTTGAATGACTGTGGCTTCTTCTACATTCGTTTTCAAGTACCCCAAGAGATGCAACGGCTCTTCTAACATCTTTGCCAAATCTTTTTTCTATTTTTCTTAAATCTTCTGGATTTCTAACGTGTTGTAAAAGTGCAGAGATTATTATTTTTGTTTCCGGATGCATTGGAAGTAGCATTTTTGTTACCTCTTTTACATGTGTAGATAAGTATTCACCAGTTATATATTGTTCATTTCCATAAATCTCACATGACATTTCATATGCATCTTTTAGATCATCTACCTCTTTTTTGGATATATTTCCATTAAGCCGTCTCAAGAGTTCAAGTATCGTCTCCATTGGATTTTTCATTGTAGCACTTAAGCCATCTTTTTTGGAAGAAAGAGTGGGGGAAAATGCTATAGACTATAACGGTGCTTGGAGTGTTTGATTCAGGATTTGGCGGACTTACTGTCCTTAGAGGAATTCGAGAGAAATGTCCTGATATTTCTATCGCCTATTTGGGCGATAGTGCACGAACTCCTTATGGGAATAGAAGTAGGGAAGTCGTTACTAAATACACAAAAGAGTGTTGTGAAGAATTATTTAGTAGAGGATGTAATTTGATATTACTAGCTTGTAATACTGCATCTGCAGATACTTTGCGTACCCTGCAACAAGATTGGTTGCCAACTCTAAGTGGAGAAAAGAAAAATATTATAGGTGTAGTTAGACCGCTTGCAGAGGAAGCTGTAAGCATTTCTAAAAATGGAAGAATAGGAGTAGTGGGCACTAGGGGAACCATAGAATCAGGCGCTTATGTTGATGAAATTAAAAAGATAAATATGAATGCAAATGTAACCCAAAAAGCATGTCCACTACTTGTGCCTCTTGTAGAAGAGGGGTGGATAAATAAGCCTGAAACAAATAGGATTCTTAGGTTCTATCTTTCCTCTATCAAATCATCAAATCCAGATGTATTAGTACTTGGATGCACTCATTATGAAACTATGAGGAAGCTTTTCGAGAAGAAAATGAGTAGTAAGTGCAAAATTCTAAATACTCCTGATGTAGTTTCTAGAAAGCTTATGGATTATATGAAGAGACACCCTGAGTATGAGATAAAAAAGGGAGGGGAGACAGTATTCCTGACTACAGGGAGTCTAAATAGATTTTCTGAGCTCGGATCTATTTTTTATGGAGAAAAAATCTCAAATATTGAGAGAATTTGCTAAATAGAGCTCTTTTTTTGAGCTTTTCCCTTGCGTGGTTCGTTTTCCACTGATAAAGTCCCACCTTGCGTATGCTTACACGAACAGACAAGAAGAAATTGATTGGCAAACATCAGATACACGAAAAGGATACTGGGTCTTCCCACGTCCAAATCGCAATTCTGACCACAGAAATAAATCTCCTTTCAGATCATCTGAAGGAGCATAAGAAAGATGAATCTGCACGTCGTGGACTTCTAGGTAAAGTTGCTCAGAGAAGAAAGACTTTAAACTACATGAAAATGCATGAAACAAAGGAGTATGAAGAAGTAATCAAGAAGAATGGTTTAAAGCGCTAAGGTGTATTAGGAAGGCAGGAGAGTAGCGCAGTAGTGGTTGTTTTTGCTACAATCAGGTTTCATGAATAAATCTGAGCTCAAAAAGGATTTGTATAAGCTATTTACTTCTATTCGATCAGAAAAAGAAGCACAGATGCTACTTGAGGACATTCTTACTCCTTCTGAGCTTGAGTCTATAAGTAAGAGATGGAAGGAGCTTAAAGATCTTTCAGATGGAGTTCCACAGAGGACAATAGCTAAGAAATTAGGCATAAGCATAAGTAAGGTTACTCGTGGTTCTAGGGTTATAAGCGAAGGATCTGGGGGTGCTAAGCTGTTTTTGAAGCGCCTTCAAAAAAATGAACAATGAATAATGAATAATGAACAATTGTGGAAGATTTTTTCTTATTTTCCTTGATTTTTTGTATTCACATGTGTACTCTTGTACCGTTACATGAGTACAATGCAAGAAACATTTGCGGCAGATGAACAATTAATTGGATCTGATGGTAATCCAGTTAGGGCAGTAGTTGAATATTTTGGAGTTTTTCTGGAAGAATTTAGGGGAGAGGATGGAGAAGTAGATAAATCAAAAACATGTGGGGCAGAAAGGCCATATTATGCTTGTAGCACAAGAATGAGGCAGAGTGGTGTGTCTGATATAAAAGGTGTGTCTGGCCAATTTCATTTGCATGATTTGCGTACTCTAGAACAGATAGATGCTGGACTTAGAGTTTTTGGTTGTTCTGATGAAATATGCGCAGAAGTGAGAAGTATAGTTCTATGTGAAGATTGTAAATTGAAGACTGATGCTACTAGAGATGGCATTATTGTTAAAGTACGACAATTGCATTTCTAGATTAGAGCCCCTCTGAGAAGAGGACTTTTCTTGTATTTGTGTGTAAATCTCACGAATTGCGATTTTGTAAAGGTGGGTGTACACTGGTGCCAGATCCTTCCATTATCGCTGTCTCTCTGGGTTTACGTTCGAGGTTCGTGTCACGCAGACGAGCTTCAAATGTGAATCCAAAATGGGAGAGGTAAAAAATAAGCGTTGATGGAAAGGTGAGTTATATCCTTTCCAATCTATATCATGTCCAAATCAAAGGTCGCTGAACTTTCAGCAAAAGAATATTCCCTAGATCTAGGTGATAAGCCTATGACTGTAAAAACAGGAATGCTTGCTAGACAATCAAGTGGAACTGTTTTGTGCCAAATGGGCGATACAGTATGTATGAGTAATTGTACTATTTCTAGTAGAGCTCGTGATGGAGTAGATTTTTTACCTTTACAGGTCGTATACCAAGAAAAGTTTTATGCTGGAGGCAAGATAGGAGGTTCAAGATTTAGAAAGCGTGAAGGAAGACCAAATGATGATTATGTTCTTCTTGGCAGAATAATAGACAGGGGACTTAGACCAATGTTCCCAAAAACTTTGCACAATGATATTCAAGTTTTCTGCACTGTGCTTTCTTATGATTTTGATAACGAGCATGATGTTGCAGCTTCCAATGCTGCAAATCTAGCTGTAGCTATTTCTAGTTGTCCATGTGATGGCCCTCTAGGGTCTGTAAGAGTAAGTATGATAGGAGGAGAATTGGTTCTAAATCCATCCAGAGAAGCTAGGAAGAAAGCAGATTTAGATATGTTCCTTACTGCATCTCTCGAACGTATTGTGATGATAGAAGCAGGAGCTAATGAGCTTCCAGAGGAAGAAATACTTAGAGCAATAGAATTTGGTAAGAAGTGGGCTCAGAAAATTGCTAGATTCTTTGCAGATATAAAGAAAGAGATAGGAAAAGAAAAATTCGAAGCCCCAACTGTTTATGAGCACGGTGACGCTTACAAAATATTAGAAACAGCATCACTTCCTACTATTACAAAAGCCATAAAGGATGATCTAGATAAACTAGAAAGAAGAAGAATTTTCACTGATCTTATGAATGGTGCTTCTGAACAAGTCGAGGAAAAAATTGAAAGCGGAGAAATAAAAGTAGCTTCAGAAGAAGAGAAAGAAGAGCTTCTAAAGAATGCTTCTACGTTTGTAGATAAAATCATAAAGAAAGAGGTTCGTCGCTTAGTAATAGATGAAGGAATTCGTATGAGTAGCAGAGGTGTAGATGAGATTAGGCCACTTGGTTCGATAGTAGATGTACTACCTAAGCGTGTTCATGGATCTGCACTATTCCAACGTGGAGAAACACAAGGTCTTACAACGTGTACACTTGGCGCTCCTGGCGACAAACAGCTTGTAGAGGGTATGGAGGGCGAAAAAGAGCTTAGATACATGCATCATTATAATTTCCCACCGTTTTCTGTAGGTGAGACATCAAATCGTCTTTTTGTGGGAAATAGAGAAATTGGACATGGTAGGCTCGCAGAGAAAGGTCTTTTGCCGGTTATTCCTTCCGAGGAAGATTTCCCATACACAATTAGAACAGTCACAGAAATTCTAGAAAGTAATGGATCTTCTTCTATGGCAGCTACTTGTGGATCTACTCTTGCTCTTATGGCTGCAGGAGTTCCAATTACGAATCCTGTATCTGGAATTGCTCTCGGACTTATGTCCGATGAAGAAAAAGGAAAATACGTTGTACTTTCTGATCTTCAGGACGAAGAAGACTTCGGAGGAGATATGGATTTCAAAGTTACGGGGACAGAGAAAGGTGTAACTGCTATCCAGATGGATATCAAAATAAAGGGACTACCTGATAGCGTATTTGAAGAAGCTTTAGCTAAATCAAAAGTTGGCAGAGCAACAATTCTTGAGGCAATGCTTTCTGCTATACCTGAGTACAGAAAAGAAATGAGTCCATATGCTCCACGCATAGAGACTATAAATATAAATCCAGATGATATTCGTTTGGTAATAGGAAAGGGAGGAGAAACTATTCAGAAGATTACGGGTGAACTTGGTGTAGAAATAGATATAGAAGATAGTGGTCTGATATTTGTCACATCTGCAGACGGAGAATCTATGACAAAGGCAAAAGAATGGATCGAAGGCATAGTGGCAAAACCAGAGGTTGATGCAATTTATGATGCTAAGGTTGTAAGAATAATTGATGGAGTTGGAGCAATTGTAGAATTCCTTAAAGGTAAAGATGCAATGATTCATATTTCTGAGCTTCAGTGGAAGAGAACAGAGAATGTAGAAGATGTTCTAAATGTAGGGGATGAAGTGAAGGCAAAATGCGTTGAATATAATGCTATGGATGGAAAAACAAGGCTTTCTATCAAGCAGCTACAGGAAAGACCTGAGGGCATGGGGGATGACAGAGGTGAAAGACGAGGTAGCAATCGTGGAGGCAATAGGGGTAGACGTTAGTCTGCCCTATATGCTTCGACACGTACTTCGACTCGTAGAACTTAAGCATCGCGACTTTGTCGCTCTGCTTCAAGTTCAACTTGCTCAGCACGGCTCAGCATGACATTTATAACTACTTCTTAAGCTTAGATTTTGCTTTCTTGCAGGCTTTCTTGCAAGATTTAGCTGCTTTCTTCTTTACGTTCTTTGCAGTCTTTTTAGCTGCTTTTTTTGCTTTTACACCAAGCTTTTCTCCTTCTTCTAAAAAATATGTCTTCCATTCGCCAAATTTTTCGTGAACATCATCCTTTTCTATAAGCTCTTTTGCTTCTTTTGCGACTTTCTTCCCACTTCTCTGTAATTCTTTTCCAAGAATCTTAGCTGCTTCTCCGTGATTTTTTGCTTTTGATAGTTTCTTTCTGAGATCTTCATTACTAAGAAGATATCCTGTCATTGCTCCGCCAAGTGCGCCGATAATGAAGTTTAGTTTTTTCATAGCTCTGGGAGTATATGACTGCATGTTGAAGTTTGCAATGCTATCCCAAAACTGAGTTCTTCATTTTCTTCTCCCTATGTCTATTCGCAAATCTATGCGCTTCATCTCTAAGTCTCATAAGTATAAATAGAGATTCGGAGTCTTTTGGAAATTGAATTGGTTTTGCCACTCTAGGCACAAAAACCTCTTCTTCTCGTTTAGCGAGCGATATTATTGGAATCTTGAGTTTTGCTGCCTTTAGAGCTTTTACTCCTACCCCCAATTGCCCTTTTCCTCCATCTATAACTATTAGATCAGGCTTTGTTCCAAGTGAAGAATCTTCTTTATTTTCAGAGAAAATGTATACCATTGTTGTGCCATTAATGTCTGGATGATTTTTTCTTATTTCTGCCACTTTTTTACCTATAACTGGAGGAAGTGTTTTTACTCTTACAAATCCCATAGACGAATAGAATTCCTCCATTTCAACAAATATTCTTATATAAACTTTCTTAAATTTCATTTTGTTAGCTTTTTGCAGTAGTTTTCTAACCATGAAAGTTCCTAGACCTTTATTTCTGTGACTTGGATGAACCCAAGCTGACTTAATTTCTATTTCATTTGGAGAGTGTTTTAGAAGTCTGCCGAAAGATATGATTTTATCTCCAATTTTTCCGACAATGAAATCTTCGTGATTCAAATCTTCTGGACTTAGGTGTTCTTCTTCCTGTTCCATAAATTCTTTTATATTTTCTATCTCATCCTTTTTGGCTTTAGAAAAAGAAATTTTGTTCTTTGCCCAGGCAGTTTCTTCCTCTTTAATTCCCTTAGCTAAATGTCTTAATCTACGAGTAAAAACTTCTTGTATCGCTTTATAATCATCTATTTCCCCATCTTTCATTGTTTTTATAGTAAAAGATCTGTATTGATCGTTTTTTGATTTACCATTTACAAAAACAACCATACTACCAACAGTTTCCGTGCCTCCCATGTGTGATATGTCATAACATTCTATTCGTTTTGGTTTTTCTTTTAATTTAAGTGCATCTTTAAGCTCATTTAGTGCAGTTTCTATTTTGTGTGCTGCAGATTCCCAGCTTGCAAGTTCTTTTGCTGCTTTCTCTTTTGCATTTTCTTCTGCCATTTTGAGAAGCTTAGATTTTTTGCCTCTTTCTGGAATTTTTATCGAGATTTTTTTGTCAGAGCTAAGTTCTTTATTTATCCATTTTTCAAATAATGAGGTTTCCTCGAAGTCTTTACTTACAATTATTGTATTGGGGATAGTAGGGGATTCTCTGTAGTATTGAGGCAAGAACTGAGATAATACTTCAAAAGAAGAATCTGCGGTTCCTTTTACAGAAAAACTGAGTTCATTGATTATTCTTCCATTACGTTCCTGAAGCAGTACTATCTGAGCTTTATCTGCTTGAATAGCTACACCAAATATATCCGTATCTTCTCCTGATGTCCCAGAAACAATTTGTTGCTCAGATAGAGATTTTATAAATTCAAGTGTATCTCTACATCTTGCCGCACGTTCAAATTTCATATTTTTTGCTGCTGTTTCTATCATTTCTTTTAATTTTTTTATCATATGCTCATGATTTCCTCTGAAGAATCTTTTTACTTCTTCTATTCTTTCGAAGTATTCATTTTTTGAAACCTTTCCCATACAAAGCCCATTACATTTACCTATCTGAGACTCTGTACATTGTTTACATTTTACGTTGGAATCTTTGTTTAATTGCTCAACAGACCGTTTACAGGCGCGGTATCCAAAGATTTCATCTAGTAGTTCCAGAGCTTGTTTTATACGAGTTAAACTCGTAAAAGGGCCAAAATATACGGCTTCTTTTGCCCCCTTTTTTATTTCCTGCATATTCCTAACTATTTCTATATGAGGAAACTCATCTCTGGTAATCATCACATACACATAATTTTTATCATCCTTCATGAGGACGTTATATTTTGGATGATGTTCTTTTATTAGATTCGTTTCCAAGATTAAAGCCTCAAGCTCATTATCCGTAACAGTCCAATCTACATCTTCTATATGTTTAAGTAGTGCAAGCTTCCAAGGCCCAAGTGATTTGTCTGGATTTTTTTGCACATAACTCTTCATGCGTGCTCGCAAGTCTTTTGCTTTGCCTACATACAAAATATTATCACTGGAATTTAACCAACGATAAATACCAGGCTTTTTTGGTGCCCTGGATATTCTTGCTCTAAGATTTTTAATTGGATCTTCTTTTGTCACGAATACATTATATACTAGCGTTCCGTGATCCGCGCTCCGCGCTCCGTGTTCAGTTTTTTGCGTAGTGAATATAACATTTTGCTCAAATCATCTATTATTGTGAATAAATCTTTCTCTTTTGAGGAATTCAGCCAGCCGCGCCTATTTGCAATTATCATTTGTGTATGTAGTTCAGCAAGAGAGCCCTTGGCAATTAAAATGTAATTTCCAAATTCTTTGTCAGATGTTCTTTGACTACCTTCGGCAATATTAGATGGTATAGATACTGCAGAACGCCTTGATTGAGAAGTGAGACCATACAATTCATTTTTAGGAAAACCCTCTGTAATTCTGTAGACAATGTCTACAAGTTCTATTCCCTTAGTCCAAACTCTTAGATCCTTGAATGATAATTTCATCATGGTAAATTCTATGGAAATCGGATCGCAGACCGCGGATCGCAGATCGCTCTCAAAGCATTCTAACGACACTTCTAACTACTCCAGCAACCTTAAGCTCCTCTAGTGCGTATAAATCCGGATATTCCGAGTTTTCGGCATGTAGATAGTACTTACCTTTATCTTTTGCGAGGCGCTTAAGAGTGAATTCGCCGTCTAAAATTCCTACAACTATATCTCCTACGCGTGGTTCTTTGCCTCTTTCTACTACTACCAAATCTCCTTCCATAATTCCGGCGTCGATCATGCTATCTCCTTTTACGCGTAGCAGAAAAGTGCGGGATGGATCACGAACCATCATGTCCATAAGCTTAACTTGCTCTTCTGCCTGCTCTTCTGCAGGAGATGCAAAGCCAGCTGCAATAGGTCCAAACAGTGGAAGTACCATTGGTTCTACAGAAGATTCCTTTTTTCCACTATCAAGTATTTTAATTCTTCCTTTTGGATCCTTTTCTAGGAATCCTTCTCTTGCAAGAACGTTAACAACTTTTGCTACTGCATTTTTACTTCTTACTCCAAATGCAATTGCAAGATCAGAGAGAGAAGGGGAATAACCTCTCTTTGATTGAAATTCTTTTATATATGAAAGCACCGTTCTCTGGTGATCCGTTAGTGAAGCTGTAGATGACATGGTATACGAGAGTATACCTGCACGGTTGTACACCGTCAACAATATATGAGTTGCTAGTTTCTAATTGCTAGTTTCTAGCTCTGTTTCTGGATCTTCTGACTCCTTTGTTTCTTCTTTTTCTTTTTTATCTTCTATCTCTTCTGTTTCCCTTTTATTCTTTGTTGTAATTTCTTCTGTCTCTATAACATCTAATTCTTTTTCTTTGGATAGCTCTAGGTAAGTAATGGTCCAGACTGTATGTTTAAATACTGTTACGTATCCCAAGAAGTAGCTTGCGACAATTACTATTAGGAGTCCTATTCCACCGCTTATCCCAAAACTTACTACCTCTGGCATAAATCTCATAAATAGAAATCCTAGCCCCATTACCAGGGATGGTATTAGAAATATCACTATGGCATTTACTACTATCCTAAGAATTATTATGAGTAGAAGTACCGCAATAAGTATTACTTTTGTTAGATAAGAAAGAACCAATTTAAAACTCTGTCCCAATGCTTTAAATACTCCAAACTTTCTAATAACCACTGCCTCTTCTGCAAATGTGAAGAGAAAATGAAATATAAATGAAACACACCATAGAATTATAAGAATTGCGCTTAAGGTGAATATTCCACTTCCATCACCTGCAGACATGTATCTAACTGCCAAAGACCACAGAGAAAAGAGCATTTTGGCTCCTATAAGCCCAAGAGCTGCTGCGAGCTCAAGTAGTGCAAAGAAGTTAAAGAATGCAAGAACCACACCTCCTTTTGGCTCGTCTCCACAGTGAATTTTTGCAGATAACCCTATAAGCGCTGCAGTTGCAAATCTAGGAATCACAGTCCATAAAATCAAATATATTGCTACTAGCACTATCAAGGTGATCATTATTGCAGTATTGCCTTGTAGTGGTGTTGATATTACTTCTATTACTGTTTTCCATGATGCAGTCTCTCCATCTCGAAAGAATGCACCAAGTACATAACTTTGATACATTACAAATATCATTGCTGATACCATTAGTATAAATGCATCAAGAGCTCCCCAGAAAAGCAGCTTGTTTTTGTGCTTTGTAGTAATTAGCCATGATTCGGCAATTATTTCTCTAGGAGTCATAAATTAATTAACAATGAATAATTAACAATTAAGGAAGAATGAAATTCTGGAAGTAATTAAATTCAAAATCTTTACCAAGTACTATTGTAACGTCTCCTTCGGCTTTTTCGCGAATGCTATCTGGTAATTCTTTGGCTGGAATACCAATTAAATTAGAGAAATATTCCACTATTTGAGGGTCAAAATCGGCATTATTTGCACTTATGAAGGATTCTGTCACTTCCTCTTTTCGAGGGGTATTTGATACAACTGCCAAATCGAATCCAAATTTCTTAAATTCTCTAGCAACTTTTCCTGCAGATTTTTCTGGAGCACCTCCATTTAAAACGGTAAATGATGGTGATGCTATATGAGGATTTCTTTCTGTGAAAAATAATTTAGAAAGAAATTGAACTTGTTTCCAGGTAACAGGAAATTCAGGAATAGAAACTGGTAATAATACTGAATCTCCTTCGAATAAATTTCTAGGTGGAGCATAAAGAAGTCCTCCTTTGAATAATTGATCTCCGTATAGTCCATTTACATTATTAAGCTGCAACGTGACAAAATTGTCTCTGTTTAAGTCTCTTGCTAAATTTGCAAGATATACCATCTGTCTGGTTTTTAAATCTGTTTCTATGTGCGCAGATAATATGGAATACAGCTCTAGTAGTTTGTGTGGTTTTTTTAGAAGGCCTGATTCTTTTGCACGAGCAATTGCTGCACTCATAACTTGTTGTTGTCTTCTAGATCTATCAAAATCACTTGTTGTTGATCTGGTACGCACATATTTAAGGGCTGTTGCTCCATCTATGTGTTGCTGCCCTGCATCTAGATGAAATATTTGATATCCATAATTCTCATCTGGATATTCTTCGTCATGAATCTCTTCTGCGACCTCTACATCTAAGCCTCCTATTGTATCTACTACCTTTTCAAATGCTTCGAAGTCTATTTTTACTGTGTGATGTATTTCTATGTTTAAAGCATTCCCTATCTCGTCTGCGAGCTGTCTCATAGAAAGCATAGATGCCTCCTCTTTATCCAATCCCTGATTTTGCCCTATAAGTATTCTGTTATCTCTCCAGAGAAGATTAAGCTTGCCTTTCTCTGTCTCCATAGAGTCTGTATGCAAGAAGTAAAGATCACGAGGAAGAGAAAGAGCCATTATACTTTCGGTTTTTTCTGGATCGATACTTACAACCATTATTGAGTCTGTGAGATCTATTCCTTTTTCATCTCCTTGTCCTAGAACAAGCATATTCGTAATGCCACTATCATTTGATCCTGTTGGCATGGCAGACATTTTTGTAAACGTTCCAAAAGAAGCCCCGCCAATTTTTACTATAAGAGAAAATGTTATGAGTGTTATAGCTATTACTACCACTATAGATATTCCTATAGATATCATTCTTTTGAAGCGTGCTCTTTTTTGTTGTCTTTCATGCAATCTGAGGCCAAGTTCAAAAAGTGGCTTACCTACTGTAAAAGCAAATCCAAAAACCATTTTCCATGGAAATGTTTTTTTAACGTTTTTGAATATATTTTTAGCGCTCTTCTTATCCTCTTGATGTAAGTGTCGAATACTAAATGACATGTCTAACGGATGATACCGGTTTAATTTACTTCCTTCAAATGGGGTCTTTGCTTCCATATGCACAAATTTCGCTTTTTTGTTGCAAGACGTGAGCTACTTCTTTAGTCTCCATCTATGCAGCCCAAATCAAAAGAACAAATACTAGAAACAGTCCGAAGAGAAAACGTCCAATTTATTCGTCTCCAATTCACAGATATCTGTGGAAATTTGAAGGCGGTCACAATTCCTGTGAGCAAGCTAGAAGATGCTATAAATCATAATGTTTGGTTCGATGGATCTTCTGTAGAGGGTTTCACGAGAATCTGTGAAAGCGATATGTTTCTGAAATTGGATTTAAATACATTCGCAATAATTCCATGGACAAAAGAAAATGGAATAGTTGTTGCTAGATTTATATGTGATGTTTTTATGCCAGATGGACAGCCTTTTGCAGGTGATCCAAGATATATACTAAAAAAACAAATGGAACGAGCAGCAAAAATGGGACATAAATACTTTGTTGGTCCAGAATTAGAATTCTTCTTGTTCGAAAAAGGGGATAATGGAGAGTTGCTACCTATACCTCATGATTCAGCCGGATATTTTGATCAGACAACAGATAAGGCAACGAGTATAAGGAAAGAAATAGCTTTAGCCTTGGATGATTTTGGATTGGATGTGGAGGCACTTCATCATGAAGTAGCTCCAGCGCAGCACGAAATAGCTTTCAAATATGCAGATGCGCTTGCTACTGCAGATGCAGCTACGACCATGAAGCTAACAATCAAATCTATTGCAGACAAACATAACTTATATGGAACATTTATGCCTAAACCTATAGAAGGTATAAATGGATCCGGAATGCATGTTCATCAAAGTTTGTTCGATGGAGAGGCTCCAATTTTTTATGATCCAAATGATGCATACAAACTATCTCAAACTGCCAAATGGTTTATGGCAGGACAGCTAAAACATATAAAAGCTATATGTGCGATCACTAATCCTCTGGTCAATTCATATAAGAGGTTAGTTGCAGGATATGAAGCTCCTGTATTTATCGCATGGGGACAGAAAAATCGCTCCACTCTTATACGTGTTCCTCGTTATGCACCAGGAAGAGAAAAGGCAACTCGCTTTGAGCTTCGTTGTCCAGATCCTAGTGCAAATCCATATCTCGCATTTGCAGTAATGTTAGCTGCTGGCCTCGATGGAATAGAAAAGAGAATGTATACACCTGATCCTGTAGAAGAGAACCTATATGAGCTTTCTGTAGATGAAGCTAAGAAAAAAGGATTTGATGTTTTGCCTCAGTCTCTAGATGAAGCACTTAAACAATTAGAAAGTGATATGGTTATAAGAGATGCTCTAGGTCCTCATACTTACGAATCATTCATGCGGGCGAAGAAAGCTGAATGTGAGGGGTATAGAGTTCAGGTAAGTGACTGGGAGATAGATACTTATTTTGAGAAGTATTAAATGTTTCTATAGGAGTTTAGCTAAATCTTCCTGAGATATTCCAGCATCTTTAATTATACTAAAAAGTAGTCCTCGTTTTAGATCTCTATTGTGTATTGGCACAGTTACAATTTTGCCATTATTTCTGTTCCCAAGAGAAAGATGACTTCCTGATTGGCGCAGCTCTTCGAATCCAGCTTTTTTGAGAGCTTTTATTAATTCTGATGGTTTCAGAGTTGGTAACCTCATTAGTCTTCCAAGTTTAGTTCTATTGTGAATATTTTTGCACCAACTTGTTCTTCTGGAACTGCTTCTCCCATCTTTTTCATGGCAAGCAAGTGACACTCGATTGCTTCCTTTGCATTTTTTTCAGCTTCCTCCATTGTTTCTCCTTGTGTGTGACATCCTGGCAGTGCAGGCACATGGACAGTGTATCCACCTTCTTTTGCTGGTTGACATATAACTGTGAAATTAAGCTTATTGTGGAGGACTTTTTTATCCATAATTGGATTATACTCCAATATTATCCACAAAACATGTAGCTTTTTTGCTCTGTTTTTCGTAGTATTTCATGGATTAAGGCCGGCAGGCAGCTTCCATCTTCGCATCGTAGAATACAGGAAGCACAGAATCGTATATCATTTACATTAAGGGCGATTAGCTCAGCTGGTTAGAGCGCGACACTGATAATGTCGAGGTCGGAGGTTCAAGTCCTCCATCGCCCACCATTCGATTCGTATTTTGCTGTGCAAAATACTCACTCATGGTAAACCATTCGACTTTTTACAATAGAATCGAATGACCCTGAGTAAGCGAGCGTAGCGAGCGCATCGAAGGGCCCAATAGAAAGATCACAAAAGATGTTATGATTACTTATCATGGCATGGTTTGTTTACATAGCTCGTGCAAATACTGGAAGATATTATGTTGGCATTACAACGAATGCAGAAGAGCGCATGAGAGAACATAACTCAGGAAAAGGTTCTAGATTTGCAATTAATCAGGGGCCCTTTGAACTTGTTTATGCCTCAGATGCATTTATTGGAAAATCTGAAGCAAGAAAAAGAGAGTTGCAAATCAAGAAATGGACTAGAGAAAAGAAAGAGAAGCTAATAAATGGAGAATGGAAGTAGTTAATGCTTATCCAATCTCACAAAAATACCCAAGCGGAGTGTATGTTATTTTCCCATCCCAGTTGTCTACAACATCTTTTGAATATCTAAGTACATTTACGAAATCATCCATCACAAACATATCTCCATCTATAGACTGAACTGTAAGTCCGATAGATGTGAAATATGATTTTGAAATTTCATCATCAAATCCTTCTCCAAATACTGAGATGATTACTTTTTCTCCTAAGTTTTTCATATTCTTAAGTGATGCTTCTTGATCGGGGATATATCCAAGTGTGTTGTTTAGACAAATTACATAATCAAAATCAGATACTGGAACTGGTTTTGTGATATCTCCCAGAATCACAGTGGCTTTCTTCCCAACTTTCTCCAGATTAGCATTACAGCTATCCACCATGCTCTGCTCGATATCTAACCCGGTTATATCGAGATCTGGTCTAGTATTTAGTAGTGCAATAATTCTTGTCCCATCCATACAACCAACTTGTAATACCTTTGCATTCGGCTTTAGCTTTGTCGCAAGCAGAGAGATTTCAAACTCCCAATTCTTCTTACAGATTGGAGGAATATTATCTAGCTCATCGCAGTGTATATAAATGTCATCTGCTGTGGGCATGATTTTAGTATATCAGTTTTGGTTATTAAAATTGATGATACACTCTCTTCATGAAGAGAATTTTTATATTAATATTTTGTTTATTGGCAATCGGTTGTACATCAGACAATCAAAATTTATCTGACCTCATTCAAGGAGAATGGATTTCCACTGATGATAGCAGTAGCAAGATAGTTTTCGAGGGTGATGTGAAAAAAGATATCTATGATGAGGAATTAATTTCCTCTGCACCTTTTGTGGTCGAAAGTTTTGTGAACGAGATATACTTGATTGTGTCTGGGGATGACGAGGATTTCAAATACTCGATTTCAGAACTTACAGAAGACAGTTTATCTCTTATATATTTAAGAAGAGGGAATACTCTTAGATATGTTAGAAAATAAATTCCTTCTCCATCTCCTTCGTAATCTTCCTCCACCTCTTAGCATCCTCGGATTCCACTCCTTTTCCGTAACGAACAATAAAGTCATCGAATCTTTCGTCTAAGCTAACAACTTTTTCTCCAAGTACTCTTTTGTCTGCATAGAAAAGAATTTTTTGTTCCACAGTAGAGAATGCATTTGGATCATCAAGTGATAGAAGGCTATGTGGACGGATGACAGATGAGAGTTCGCTGTAGCCTTCATCTTCTAGAAAATTAGCACATGCTTCTTCGTGGCGACCGGGATATTTTTCTCCCAATTTTTTCCAAACATCTTCTTTATCTGATGAATCTATATCTACAAATCTAAGTAAATCATGTGCTTCTCCGGCGGCCTTAAGAAGTAGGGGACGATTTACTATTCCTTTTTTTAGAAGCTTAAGCCCAAGTTCTTCAGCAAATTTTCCTACAGCATCACTGTGAGCGCAGATATGCTCTGGAAGTTTCACATCATCTCTCCATTCTTCTATTTGCTTGCGAGAGGGGATTTTTGCATCGTTGAAGGTAATTTTTATATTACGTTTTGTTTCAGAGATTTCTTCAAATTCTATATGTATTGATTTGCTATTCATCGTGCTTTCCTCGAGTGAGTCCTGAGCTTGTCGAAGGACGAATCGAGAGGTTGTCTCTCCACTCGCGCTTTGGCGCTCGGTCGAGGAGAGCTCGGACGAGGAAAGTCTTTCACTCCACTCCACAACTCTAACGCCAGGAAACTCTTCAGTTTCTTCTACGAATTTTTTAGCATCAGACGAGCTAAGCCTATATAGGTCTGCGTGTAGTAATTTATTATTAGGCTCTGGTGAGCTTGTCGAACCATATCTATTCTCCAAGGCATAGGTTGGACTAGTGATTGGATCAGAAATGCCTAAGCCTTCTGCAAGACCCTTTACGAAGGTGGTTTTCCCAGCTCCTAGGTCCCCATACAGCCACATTGTGGTGTTATTTTGATAGATGCTGCTTGCGAGCGATTTTCCGATGCAAATCGTCTCCATTTCGCTTGTAGAAGCCAAATTTACGATTTCTGGTGATTGACCAAATTGCATGATTATGGTATATTATATAGTAACAAAAACAAAAATGTTTGACGCTCATCACTATTCAGTTTCTGCACTATACAGGCAACCTACGGAGTCTATGAAGGGATTCCTTAGCAAGAGATGGTCTTTTTGGTTGGCCCTTTTTTCCTGTGCTGCATTTCTGGTAGGAAACATGGTTGGACAGCATGGATGGGGAGCATTCTGGAAATCTGTTTGGGGACAAGAGGCAGAAATAGTATTTACTGGAGCGGTGTCACCACTTCCTGTAGTGCCTGATCCTGGTAGATGGGGAGGTGGAAATCGAAATTTTGATTTCACAGATGTTCCGGAAGAATTACTTGTATCACTTCCTTCTTATCTCCCTGCACGTGGATGTGGAGATGATGCAGGTCACAATAGAAGTATTTTATCTGTTGATTACAATGGTGATTATGATTCTGGTGGACTTAATTGTGGTAGTCATCCTGCTGCAGATCTTCTTACTCCCAAAGGAACTCCAGTTGTATCTGTAATGAATGGAGTAGTAACAAGAGTTGTAGAAAGAGGATATGGTTTTGGTAATACCGTGGTTATAAAACATCCAGGTGTTCCAAACGTAGATGATCCAGATAAGACAGAAGTTCTATATTCGAATTATGCTCACTTAGGAAAAATGTATGTGAGCATTGGTGAAATTGTTCAAAAAGGACAGCAAATTGCTCTTACTGGACAGACTGGATTTGCAACTGCACCACATCTACATTTCCAGATAGATAGAGAGGCTCCTTTCCATCCCTATTGGCCATTTACAACTTCAGAAGCTACTGAAGCAGGGCTTAGTTTTATAGAGGCAGTAGATAATGGATTAGGAAAAGATAGGGCAGAGCAATATACAATTAATCCTTTGGCTTACATCGAAAATTATAGAGATTGGGGAATGGAGAATGGTATGGCAATTGTAAAATCAGAAAAACAAGAAGAGTTATCTTCAGAAGAAATAACTGCTTCTGTAGTTCTTTCTGGAAAGACATTTATAGAAAAATTACGCGAAAATGTTGCCGCAAGAATTGCGAGAAGAAGAAGTAATAAAGAGCAGGTAATTGTGAGCGAAGTTGTGGAGGTGGTGGATTCGAATGTAGATTCGGAGTTGTTTATAGAGCCGGAGGAAGAGGCAATAGAAGACAAGGAGGTTATAGAAGTTGTAGACCCCACTTCGTCGTCCGCCGTGGCGGACGAACTTCGCGGGGCAGGGGAAGATGAATCAGAAATTGCAGAATCACGCTCTACTGCCGAAACCGATATGCAAATGCCAAAGGTTTCACACGTTGTTTCTAGTATTACGATTCTTCACGATGGTGATTTCGATAAAGATTGGGAAGAGATAGTTCTTTATGCAAGAGATGAAGATGGAAACTTTATAAAGAATGTAAAATTTGAAGGAGAAATTCATTTGCAGGCTTCATTTGGCGAAGCGGATTTCTCTCCTTCTGTAATTACTCAGGAGCAATTTGATAGTAGAGGACGTGCATTTATAAGAATGATTCCACGTGGCATAAAGACAGTGATTCCTGCTGTAAGAGGAGCCTTTACTGCAGATGGCGAACCTATGACAAATATGAGGATATTGTCTGCTAGGTCTGATTCGAAAGAGGAAGGAGGTTAGTTTTTCTTAGATGCATATCTAGTGATAAGCAGCATTACAATTCCAAGTAATACGATGGCGGCAAATTTTCCTAATGTGCTCATAAATAATGCAGAAACTCCAAATGAAGTTCCAAGTGCTGCTGTAAGAAGTATTACTTGAGATTCAGTCCATTGCCTATTGTCTATAAGCATATGATGAAGATGATCTCTTCCTCCTTTTAGTGGAGATCTACCTTTTATAATCCTTTTAGTTGTTACTAGTGCTGCATCGATAAGTGGCACTCCCATTACAAGCAAAGCAGTTGCTACTTTTCCTCCTGCATAAATACTTATTGTTCCAAGCATGAGTCCAAAAAACATTGCTCCAGTATCTCCCATTACAGTTTTGTTTGGAGGTAGATCGAAAACAGCACTACCAAGTGCGATTCCTGCGACTATAAAAGAAATTATAGCAATCTCTGGTTGATCTACTCTAGAGCTTAGCGCAAGTATTCCAAGTGTTATTCCTCCTATAAAAGAGAGAATGCTTACTTGTCCTGGTATGCCATCTAGCCAGTTGAACGAATTAGTAGTGAGAAGAAGCCAAGCTATTGTGAAAAGACCACTTGCGAATGGAAGAGGTCCTATCTTAGTGAGTAGTGAGTAGTGAGTAGTGAGTAGTGCTGGATGAATGTCTATAGTATCTAGTTTTATTATTCCTCCAAGTGGATTTGTGATTGTATAAATGCGAGTGCCTGCTGCAAATATTATAAATGCGATTAGTGCTTGAATAAGTAGCCTTGCCCAGGCTGGAAGACTTTTTATATCATCTATTATCGAAGTGAATGTGAGTAGACCAATTCCTAGCAATAGTCCTTTTGCTTGAAAAGATAGGGGAGTCTGAGCAACGGTGAACATCAAAATAAATGCAATTACGGATGCTATGCCCGTTGGATATGGAAGAGGCTTTCTTTTGAGTCCATATTTTTCTGGCTTATCTAGTAGTTTGAAATTTGGAAATACTGCACATGCGAGCATGTGAAGCAGGAGGCAGATTGTTGTTGAATAAAGTAGAAATGTCAGAGCTTCAGACATGGGGGTATTGTAGCTGATAGCTGGATTACAAATATGTGGATTTGTGGTTATTAGAGATAATTTACAATTTTAAATTTCTAATTTTCATTCAAGGATCAATGAGCCAATTTTCAAACATGCGAATTCTGCAAAATTGAGAATTAGATCTTGAAAATTGAATGAAAATTGAAAATTATGAATTGAAAATTTTTGGTTTGTATCAACATTATTTAGGCTATCATTGTGCCAATGAGAGTATTAGGTATCGACCCTGGCCTTGCTACTGTAGGAATAGGAATTATTGATTCAGATAATCCTGGTGAATATGAATTAATAGATTGGTTTACTATCGAAACTAAAAAAGGTTTAAGTTTGCCAAGTCGTCTATTAGAAATACAAAGTGATCTTTGTGAAGTTATAAAAAAATACAAACCAGATCTTGCAGTGGTTGAAAAACTTTATTTCGAGGTAAATAGAAAAACTGCTATAGATGTAGCGCAGGCTAGGGGAGTGATTATTGTGAGTTTAGAAAGTGCAGGAATTCCAATAATCGAACCAGCTCCACTTGAGCTTAAGTCCACAGTTACTGGTGATGGGCATGCAGATAAGAAGCAAATGCAGGATATGATAGAAATTACGTTGGGTGAAAAATGCACATCAGATGATGCCGCAGATGCCCTAGGACTTGCGATATATGGGTCTCTAATGCATAAGACAGAATTTAGCTCCATCTCTTGACAAACATTCTAAGTAGTCAGATACTGCACGCAATGACCAGCCAATCCCTAATGATGATGCAAATGATGATGATGCGCTTATCGCGAGGGCAGGTTATGTCGTAAACACTTCTACAACCTGAAACTAAATCCCTCGCACGAAGCGAGGGTTTTTTATTTATATGTAAATTATGAGTACAGCATTACCAGATAGGCTAAAAATATCATCTGAGTTACAAGGCTTAGTGAATGATGTGTATGGGAGAGATATTCCGAATAATGGCAATCTAGGCATTGGAACAATTAGTTTTCAGCCTCAGTTTAATTCTGTAATTAAATTATGGGCCAGAGTTCGTCAGGATGCGTTCGATCTAATTAATTTGCTTAAAATAGCACGACGTGGTGCTGGAAAAGATAAAGAGCCAATATCTATAAGTGCTTTACCAAGCCTTCTACATAGTACTGCTTCTAGGCTTAGAGTCCTTGGAGAAGGGGATGCTGCAAATAAGATTTTCTCAGCAATAGGATGGCCGACTAGAGAAGTTTGTCGAGATTTAGATTGTGCTTTAAGTGTTTCACAAGTTGAATATCCCTCCTCACAAACATGAGGTTTTATGATTTCTTATTTTTATTTATTTTATTTCTTATTTTTTACCCAAATTACCCTATGCCAATACATAGAATTCTTCCAGAGTCTCAAGAGATTCCCAAGAGACAGTTTACTAAAAATGGAGAAACTACTCCTGCAAGAGCAATGGGTAGAACAGAAAGGATAAACCCTGCATATGTGGATAATCTTGCGGATGTATTAGATGTCTCAAGAGAGCAGGTAGTAGATGCAATGGGGACGCCACCAGAAGATTCACATATGGTGCCAATTTTTAAAAAGGGAACTGAGCCTTATGTATATAGTGGCTGTCGTAAAGGATCAGTTTAATTGATTATTAGAGCCTCTTTCTTATCAAGAAACAATTCCGCCGCCCTCCTCGCTCTTACAACCAGCTCAGGATTAGTGAGTGAGGAGGCTCGAATCTCCGGCATGCCGCTCTGGCGGGTTCCATACAACTCGCCAGGACCTCTTAGCTTTAGATCTACTTCCGCCAAATAGAACCCATCAGTGAATTTTTCCATAGCCTTCAGTCTCTGTGAGCTTGCTTGTGCGACGTCTGTAGTACACAAAAAACAATGACTCTGATGATCTCCTCGTCCTACACGACCACGTAATTGATGAAGTTGGGAAAGGCCAAAGCGTTCAGATCCTTCTATAAGAATTATAGATGCATTTGGAACATCTATTCCTACTTCTATTACAGAGGTAGAAACTAGAATGTTTGATTTCTTCTCTTTGAATTCTCCCATGATTTCATCTTTCTCTTTTGGAGTAAGCTTTCCGTGAAGTAGTGCAATATTTCGACGTGGAAATATTTCTTTTAATCTTTTTGCTTCTGAAGTTACATTTCTTACTTCTGCGAGTTCATCACTTTCTGTAATAAGTGGGCAGATTACATATGCCTGCCGGCCATCTTCTATTTCTTTATCTATAAATAATTCTACTGTGCGACGATCTTTCGGTGAAACTACTTTTGTTTTAATAGACTTTCTGTTTCCAGGCTTTTCGAGCAGTACAGATAGATCATGATCTCCGTATGCAGTGAGAGCTAGCGTTCGAGGAATAGGAGTAGCAGTCATAGATAGGAAATGTGGAGAGCCATTGGCTTTTAATTTATTTCTCTGCTCTACACCGAATCTATGCTGTTCATCTACTACTGCGAATCTAAGATCCTTAAATTTCACATCTGGCTGTATAAGTGAATGCGTACCTATAACTACGTCTATAGTCCCACGAGCAAGGCCTAGTTTTATTTCCTGTGCCTCCTTCTTCGGGGTAGACCCAGTAAGAAGAGCAACACATGTTTTATTTAGAAGTTTAGTTATATTTGCAGCGTGCTGCTTGGCGAGAACTTCTGTAGGAACCATAAGAGCACATTGTCCGTTGTAATAGAGCACATTTGCGATAACTGCAGTTGCAACTAGTGTTTTACCTGATCCTACGTCTCCTTCCAGAAGCCTAGACATAGGCACTGGCTTTTCTAGATCTTTCAATATTTCATAGATTGCAATTCTTTGGCTATCTGTAGGAGTAAATTTAAGAGAAGCAAAAAATGATTTTATAAGTTCTACGTTCATAGGAATTTTTATTCTATCCTGAGATTCTGCTTGCCATTCTTGTTTTCTTTTAAGCGCAATTAGTTGCAGATTAAAAAGCTCTTCAAAAGATATTCTGTCTTGTGCTTGTTTCAAAAGTTCACCAGATTCAGGAAAGTGCAGCTGCATTATTGCTTCATTTCTTGGCATAAGCTTCTTACTTTCCTCATTCTGATCCTTCGACTGACCACTAGCCACTAACCACTGACCACTTATCAACTCTTCTGGTAACGTTTCCGGCAGATCACTTATAACATTTTTAACAAGTGCCATTTTCTCCCTCAGCCATCTAGTAGTTATTACATCATGCTGTGGATATACAGGAACTATACGACCAGAATGAAGAAGCATTTCACGATTACCTGATTCAAATACAGGGCTTTGTAATGTGAATTTTTTACCTGTTCGAACCAATTTTCCAGTGAGTACGATGTCTTCTCCATCTGATAGCATTCTCTTTATATGTGGCTGATTAAACCAAACTACTTTGCACACAGTTCCATCTGTATCTGTGAAATCTGCTTGTACCAATTTCTTTCCGGTCCTTGTTCTTACAAGTTTTAAATTACTTACGGTTCCTCTGATAGTTACTTTGTCTCCTTCTTGCGCAGTTGCAAGTTTTTGCATTTGAGAAAGGTCTTCATACGCACGTGGTAGATATAGAATCAGATCTTCTATTTTTCTTATTCCAATTTCATTTAGAGCCTCGATGTAAGTATCGGTTGTTTTTAAGTGCCGGATTGTTATCTCGTTTGCAAGTCCCACATGTGCTATAATACAAGATATGGCAGATGATTTTGCTAAAGCTATCAAAAAACACTCTGGACAGGATCCTTCAGAGGAAAAGCAGGAACAGCTTGGAAAGCCTCAGGCAGTGCAGCTAACTGACGAATATGAGAATTTTCTGAAAACTGTAATTTCTCTGATAGATGATGGAAAGATAGATACCAAGAAGCCATCAAGCTTTATAAATGATGATATTTATGATTCTTTAGATGACGAACTTAGAGCAAAAACAGATCAAGCTATTCCCAATATTGCATCTCTTCTAGATAGAATTATGGATTTTCATGCCAGAGAAGAGGATGACGAGTCAGTAGAAATGAAGGGGCTTATAGATATGTTATGGCAATCAAAACAAAGAATAGAAGAGCATGCAGATGTGTTCATTTTCTAAAAATTTACAAAATAAATATACCCATATAAACGCATGACAGACCACTCCACTCCAGAAGTTTTATCAGAAGGTAATGATTTTGTGTCAGGCGCAGCGGAGGCTGCAAAAAATGTTTTGAATACTGCAAGAATGGGATTAGGAGAACTTGTAAGTGGAATAGTTGGCGATGTTGTAGGAACTGACAAGAGCTCTGAATTTGCGCCAACTCAGATTGCAAGTGCTGCAAATGGTAAAGATGTGAATTTAGAAAAAGTAGCGAAGTTTACAAGGGATAATGTTGATTATGAGGGATTAGCGCAGTAGAACATGCTTCGACACGCACTTCGTCTTGCAGAACTTAAGCTTCGCTTCGCTCTGCTTCAAGTTCAGCTCGCTCAGTACGGCTCAGCATGACATATTTTTGTTGTACGAATTAAATGTCATCCTGAGCGTAGCTGCGAGCTTTGCGAGCAGCGAAGTCGAAGGGCTTTAATTACTTCTAACAATCATTTCTTCTCTCCCTGGTCCTGTTCCTATAAAGCCTACAGGTACGCCAGATTCTTTTTCTATGTATTCCACATATTCTTGTGCTTTTTCAGGTAACTGAAGGTAGTCAGTTTTTCCCACAGTAGATTCTTGCCATCCAGGAAGTTCAGTTACATCATTGCCGTTGTAGACTGGTATAGAAGGTTCTGCATCTAGTACATCTAGTTTTGTGATATTTAAATGTGTGAATCCATTTATTCTACTCGCAAATTTAAGTTCGCCTATATCAAGCCATCCACATCTTCTAGGTCTTCCTGTGGTCGCTCCATATTCTCCGCCTCTTTCTCTAAGTTCATCTCCACGTTTCCCAGAGATTTCTGTAAGAAATGGGCCTGCTCCTACTCTGGTGCAATATGCTTTTGCTACTCCTATGCACGATGTAAGTTCTTTAGGTGGTAGTCCTAGCGCTTGTAATGCCCCTGTGACAGTTGTTCCTGAGCTCGTTACATGTGGATAGGTTCCGTGATCTATATCAAGTAACGTTGCCTGAGCCCCTTCTATAAGAATTCTTTTCTTTCCTAATGCTTTATGCAGGTATGAAACAGTATTTGTAATTCTTTTTTCGAGTAATTTCTTTGCATCAAAAAGTTGTGGTAGCTCTATTTCAGAATTTACTGATATGTCATACATCTTTACTGCAAAGTTTGCGTGATGTTCGAAATATTTTTTTATTTCTCCCTCATCTTTTTTTAGATCTCCCATTCGCATGCCTATTCTATGAGCTTTATCTGCGTATGTAGGACCTATGCCTCTCATAGTTGTTCCTATGCCGCCTGCACCTGAGCGTCTTTCTTCTACAACTCCATCTATTTTTTTGTGATATTCGAGAACAACGTGAGCAGCCTCGGAAATATGTAGTCTTGGTACAACATCTATTCCAGCTTCTCGTAGCGTTTTTATCTCATCTAAAAGTGTAGGTAGATGTATAACCATTCCACTTCCAAGAACTATTGGTTTATCTGGATGCAAGCACCCAGATGGAAGTAGATGAAACACATGTTTTTCTCCGTTTACAAAAATAGTATGCCCTGCATTAGCTCCTCCACTTGCTCTAGCAAGAATATCGAAGTGTTCAGAGAGAATATCGGTTATTTTGCCTTTCCCTTCATCTCCCCACTGTGAACCTATAACTGCAGATAACGTCCCGAGTGAGTTGATCATTTCTTCCACATGCACAGGTTAGCAGATTTTTCATATCTTTCGTAATATTCCATTTAGAATAAATTAGGTTTAATATCTGTATACAAATGTTAAATTCTCACAAATCAGCTTTTTCTTTACTAGAGGTAACTTTAACTTTAGGGATAATGGGTGTTATGTCTGCTGTGGTTATTTCTCAGGTTAATCCGGGGGTCATGCTTGGAAATGCCAGAAACGGTGAAAGAAGGGTCATGCTCAATGATTTATTGGGTGCAATTACAGCTTTTACTATAGATAATGATGGGCAGACTCCGGTAGAAATAATTATTCCACAAATAGAAGGAGTTGTAGATTTCTCGGGTGCTTACATAATTCAGGACAATATGAATTCTGCAAGATCGATATTTCCAGTGGATTTGGATGGAGATAATAATATAGACGTTGTTGGTGGAGCATCTCAAGGTAACGACAAAGAGGTGGCTTGGTGGAAGCAGAGTGGGACTGGTCCATATTTTACGTGGACAAAAAGCGATATAGAGACCGGCAACTTCCGAGGTTACGACATTGCCGTTGGAGATATGAATGGTGATCTATTGAACGATATTGTTTCTTTAGATGCAAACAAGAAAGACATTGCTTGGTGGAAAAATCTTGGAGGAAGTCCTCCGAGTTTTGATTCTCGTACTACCATAGAGAGTAATTTTAAAAATATTAATTCTGTAGCCATTGAAAACATAGACGGAGAAAATGGAAATGATGTAGTTGTCGCATCCGATTTCTCTTTATTTGTTCCAATTAGATGGTACGAAAATGATGGTTCTCCAGAAGGTGACAATTGGGATGAGAATTGTGTTGCATTGAGTCTGTTCGGTTCTATGAGCGATATTAAAATAGTAGATTTAGATGATGATGGAGATAAAGATATTATTGGAGCAAATGGTTGGAGATTATTTAGTTCAGAATATGTGTACTGGTGGGAAAATGATGGAACTCCGGAAAACAATTGTTGGAGTGGATTCTGGGACAGTTACACCATAGATAATGGTGAATCAGGAGAAAGGGGAGTTACTTTTGGTGACATAGATGACGATAACGATATAGATGTGGTTGGAATTTCTCTTTCTGGAAAAGTTGAATGGTATGAAAATGATGGCAATCCAAAACAAAGTGGATGGACATCGCATCAGATAGCAAATAACTTTGGTGGAGAGGAGATAATAGTTGCTGACGTCGATTTCGATAATGATTTAGACGTTGTGGCTGCATCTGATGGTGGAGATAAGATTGCTTACTGGGAAAACGAAGGAGGAGGAACGTTTTCTGGTACTTATGTTTTTGCAGCTGGGTCAGATGCAAATGGAGTGCACGAAATTGCTGCTATCGATGTAAACAAAGATAGTGCTCTAGATATAGTTGCTGCAAATAGAAATGCAGACACCATTACATGGTGGATGAACACAAAAAATATAGGAACTTCTGAACCTGCGCCACTTGGAGCCATAGAAGAAGAATATGAGCCAGTATGTCGATATGGAGTTTCTGTTGTGGAGTGTGATGCGTATGGTGGAGTATCTCTAGATGTGCTGGTTCCTGGATATCTTGCAGAAATTCCTGCGGATCCTATGCAAGATGCAGATACAAGCACTGGAACTGTTCTTACCGGTTATGAAGTTAGACATGATTTTGGTACAAATAAGCTATATCTCCGCGCTCCACTTGCAGAGCTTGATCAGGAGATAGAAATTATTGGCACTATAGGCATTGCAAATTGTCTGGTATGGGATCTTGTAAATGATGAAAGGACGTGTGTACTCTATGAATGATGAATTATATTTTTAGAAAAAATAGGGAAAAATGTGGTGGAACTATGATAGAAATAGTTCTTGGGCTCGCTATCCTCGCATCTTTGTTTATATTAATTTCTTCCAAAATAGATATCGCAGATATTTTTGCAAAATTAATTTCTACAGAGGGAGAAGTTGGAGTTCGTGCTGTTTCTGAGTCGATATCTAATTATAGATGGGACAATGGTGGAGATGTGCCATTTGATGAGGGCAAAACTGTAAATGTTACCCCAGTGTGTAAGGCAACTGTTTCTGAAGGCGATTGTACTGCGCAGGGCGGAGTATTATTTATTGATGAAATTGTAACCGGAGGATATATAGTGAGCGTTCCTGTAGAGCGTGCATACGAAAATCATAGTTACTTTACGGGTTATAAAATTCAGTATCCTTATACCGGAGGTAGGGTAAGGGTATTAAATTCTGATGAGACAGAGGAATTCGTTCACTAGAACATCTTTTTATTAAGGTCTAAAAATGGTATAATACTTGGTATGAGTGATAAAAAACACATATTAGTAGTTGAGGATGAAAAAGCGCTTTCTCATGCTTTACAGATAAAGCTGGAGTCGGAGGGGTATCAAGTTTCTATTTCTGAAGATGGAAAAGAAGCTAGTGAGTTAATAGAGCAAGAGAGTTTCGACTTGATTTTGCTAGATGTAATTATGCCTAGAATGGATGGGTTTAACTTTCTTATGTTCCTGAAAGGTTCTGGCCATACAGATACTCCTGTGATGGTTCTTTCTAATTTGGGACAAGATGAAGATATAGAGAAGGCCAAATCTTTAGGTGCTACGGATTACATGGTAAAAGCAAACGCACCTTTTGCGAAGATTATAGAAAGCGTGAAGGGGATATTGGATAAGTAGTTTCAATTATCTACATTTTTATTATCGTCTGGTTTTTTGACGCCTTTTTTGAAAACGCCAAATGCATTTCCAATTGCTCCTACAACTTTTTTCCATATTTCGTGTAGCGTAAGAGATCCTTTTGCAAGTTGTCCAACAATCGGAATATCATGATAATTACCTTGTGCAGCATTTATAAATCCTATGATCATTCCAGCAAGTATGAAAAATTCTAGATACTTACCAATTCCAGGTATTAGCCATACAGGAATACTGACTAGAAAAAGCCAAAGCCCCTGTCTTGCATGATATTGAATAAATGGAGAATCTTTTCTTGCATACAGAACTACTACGGACATTATCCATAAATAGCCCATTGCTGCGACGTCCTTATTCTTGTCTATATCCTGTTTTTGTTCTGGGGTAATCTCCATGAGCTAAATTATAGCAATTTGAGTAAGAAAGATCACTATAGGTGTGTATAATTCTCTGGAATATTAATAATACTAAAGGTATGCCCCGGTAGCTCAGTTGGATAGAGCGGAAGCCTTCTAAGCTTTAGGTCACAGGTTCGATTCCTGTCCGGGGTACCATTCGATTCGTATTTTGCTGCGCAAAATACTCACTCATGGTAAACCATCCTATTTTTGCAATGGAATCGAATGATCCTGAGCGATCCGCCGAAGGCGGAGAGTCGAAGGACCAGTTTCAAGCGTTACCACGTGGCACAGCCATATATGCTACAATCTCCCCAATGTCTAAATACAAAAGAATAATGCTAAAGCTTTCCGGAGAAGCTCTCTCTGGAAACAATGAATATGGATTGGATGATGAGGCTATTGCTAATATCTCCGAAGAGATTATTTCTGTAATGAAAGAAGGCGTTGAAGTAGCTGTAACTATAGGCGGAGGAAATATTTGGAGATATCGTGACAAAAAGGAGGCTGGAATAGAACGAACAGCAAGTGACGCAATGGGAATGCTAGCAACCATAATGAATGCAGTAGGTTTGCAGGCGTCATTAGAATCAAATGGTGCTATGACTAGAGTTTGTTCTGCTGTAGATGTTCCACAACTTGCAGAACCATATCTAAGGAGGCGTGCAGTTAGGCATCTAGAGAAGGGGAGAGTAATAATATGTGCTGGAGGAACCGGAAATCCATATTTTACTACTGATTCAGCTGCAGCTCTTCGGGCTCTTGAGCTTAATTGTGATGTGATACTGAAGGCTACAAATGTAGATGGAGTCTACGATAAAGATCCAAATACGAACAAAGATGCCAAGAAATATGATTCTATAACTCTGCAAGATGCCATAGAAAAGAATTTGCAGGTAATGGATCAAGCAGCACTTAGCCTTTGTCGTGATCAGGGAATGAAGTTGATTATTTTCGATTTTGGTAAAAAGGGGAATTTGTTGAAAGTTGTAAAAGGTGAGGAGGTAGGGACAAAAGTGATGCCATAGATTAGCGATCCGCGATCCGTTTTTTGCTTTGCTGCGGAACGCTGAACGCTGAACGCAGATCGCTTGTTGGAATAATGCTTCCAATAATCTAAAATACAACTATGAGTGATATAAATCTTTTTAAGAAAGGCATGCAGAAAACCACAGAACATTTAAAGATGGAATATGCAAAGCTTCAGACAGGTAGAGCATCTGCTTCTTTAGTAGAAGGTATTATGATTGATGCATATGGTCAAAAGCAGCCCCTAAAAGGTGTTGCAGGTATTAGCATCCAGGATGCTCGTACTATAGTTATACAGCCATGGGATAAGGGCGTAATGCAGCAGATAGAATCTGCTATTCGTGATGCAAACATAGGAGTAAATCCTGTTAATGATGGTGTTGTAATTAGGTTGAATTTGCCTCCAATGACAGAAGAAAGGCGCTTGCAAATAGTAAAGATAGTTAAAGAATTAGCAGAAGAAGCTAGGATTTCTGTAAGACAACAGCGTCAGGAATTTCATTCTAATTCGAAAAGAGACGAAAGTAGAAGTGAAGATGAGCACAGGGATTTTGAAACTGCTCTTCAAAAAGAAGTAGATAAAGCAAATAAAGAATTAGAGGAAATTTCTAAGTCAAAGGAGGAGGATATTATGCAGGTTTGATTGAAACATGCTTCGACACGCACTTCGACTCGCAGAACTTAAGCGTCGCTGCGCTCTGCTTCAAGTTCAGCTCGCTCAGTGCGGCTCAGCATGACATGCACAAAACTTTCTTAACCCTTTCCCCGGCCTCTTTTAGTTTGTCAGGTGTAGTGTTTACTATGGAAGCGCGTACAGATGTGAGTACTCCTGGTTTATCTCTATCTTCTTCTGCGAAAAATCTATAAGCAGGAATAAAAACAACTCCTGCTTTTGCAAGAAGTATTAGCTTATCTTCGATTGGTAAATCTTTAGTCGTACATCCATCAATTGAATCCAGATCAAAGATTATGTAATAAGTATTATTTTTGTGTGGAAGATTTAGGCTCTTGCAAAAAGTATCACGATTGTTTTGAAGATTCTTCATATATTCTTCACGCTCTTCTCGTCCTAGAGCTATATGTGATATTCCAAGCAGTTGTGATGGGCCAGGCACAAATGTGGTGTGCTGGAATTGGCCACCTGTTCTGCCTGGTGCCTTAGAGAACATTAGTAATTGCTCTAGAGATGCTGCATCAGACAGTCCTATCATTTGTGCGATATTTTCACGTCCTGCTTTTGTTATTATTATTTCTCCAGAGCGAAGACCTGTGCTTCTTTCTGTTTTTGATCTGGCATTTATGCAGATTGTTCTTTCTGGAGCTACTTTTATCATTGTTTCTTTGTGAGGAAAGAAAGAATAATAAACTTCATCTGTAATGATTAAAGAATTAGAATCCTTTGCAAATTTTGCAAGTGCATTTAGAGATTCTTGTGAAAGGGAGAATCCAGTTGGATTGTTTGGATCTATCAGAATTATTGCTTTTGGCTTCTTGTCTACTTGAAGATTTGATAATTCTCCAGTTAGTGGATCCATAGTGTAGGGAATAGGTATAAGTCCACGTTCTTCTATTATCCTGTTATAAGGCGAATACACAGGGGAAGCAATTGCAACACTGTCTCCTCTTTTTAAATATCCATTACCCTCTTCTCCAAGCGCCTTAAAAATTGTTCCTATTGCGTGACTTGCGCCGTTTGTAAGTATTATGTCTCTACTAGATATATTTGTTTCAAGCTCAGATCTATGCCACGCAGCTGTGATTATTCTAGTAAGTTCTTGTCCGCGAGGATTTAAATATGAACCTCCGCTCATAGCGGCATATGAAAATAATTCCCACAGAACATCTTCTTTCCCCCAATTTTTACCTTCTTCTCTAGCAGCTAATATAGAAAATTCTATGAATTCATCAAGATCCGAAAGAAATTTTTCTCCTATTTCATTTTTGTAAATTTCTAGAGTTATATCTCTAATGTTTTTCAAAATACTATCTGAGTCTTTTGCATCTTTTCTGGTTGCGAATCTATTATCTGAATCTAGATTCAATCTTGTATCTAGAAGTAATACATAACTTGCAAATTCTCTTCCTCGTATAGATGGTGTAAATCCAAATCCAGGATCACCACGAGAAAGATCTATTACGTTTTCATCTCCTACTTCTTTCCGTGCGATGTCCTGTAGCTTCTTGAATACTATAAATGGGTCATCTTTTTTTACTGAGAACATGTTGAAATTGTACCATATATGTCATGCTGAGCCGCGCTGAGCGAGCTGAACTTGAAGCAGAGCGCAGCGACGCTTAAGTTCTGTGAGGCGAAGTGCGTGTCGAAGCATATCTTTTTAGCTCGCAGAAATTGTGCTCACCAAAGATATTACATAGTTCATTATGGTCTCTGAAAGAATGGCAAACAGAAGCCCCAAAACTGCATAAAAAATCATCTCTTTCCATGCTTTTCTTACAGTTTCATCGTTGCCTCCAGATGTGATCAGCTTGATAGATGCATATAGAATCACTGCAACTGCAGCAGAGCCTATCATCAATAATACTGTACCGATAACTATGCCAGTAATTGTTCCTATTCCATCTGGATCTCCAGGATGAGCCATGTAGGTCATAATTCCAGTCCACATAGCTGCTATTCCGGCATTCGTATTTCCTATATCCGATAGAGATACAGCAATTGCTTTTGTTGGAGCTAGGCTTATTCCAAGTAGTAGTGAGAATATTTTTGTGATAGATTTTGCCGCTTCTAGTGTTTTAAATTTTTTCATGTTTAGAATGCTATAGCCATACGAACAATAAATGGGGCTAGATTTATAATTATAGTTCCTATGATTGCATATATGATCATTGTTTTTCCCTTGGATACTTCTTCGTCTTTTCCTCTGGCCATTACCATGCGGAATCCTCCTATAAGTACAGCAATCAAAAATGTAACATTAAGAAGCATAGACATTATATTTACTACAGTTGCTAGGAAATCGAGTATTGGATTGCCTCCTGTTACATAAGTTTCAGAGATCACAATCATAACTATTCTATGAGACATGATTGCAGTAATCATTCCTCCAAGTGACCATACAATTGTTTGTCTTGCCCTATTAAATGCATCATCATTTCCAAAGCTAAGAAGAAGTCTGGCTCCTCCTACCATTACAAAGATCAAACTAAGGACTGCAGCGGTGTTGAGTAATATTTGTGCAATTAGTGGCACTCCTGCTGTATGAATTACATTCTCGGGACCTTGTCCACATCCAGGAATTATTCCACATATGATTGGTGGAGGCAGAGCAAGTGCTGACTCAGGTATTGTGAATGCGATAACAAGTGCCAGTAAATTTATTATTTTAAATTTCATTAGATTAGCCTGAAGTAATTTGCATTTAACCAGTTGAGTATAGTTGCAGAAAATACAAGAATCAGGAGTCCAAATATTGCAGACATTATTCTTTTTGTTCCTGCGCTGTTTTTTATATCTCCTCCACCACTAAGCATAATCTGGAATCCTCCAAGGATTATCATAAGAATGGCAAGTCCAGCAGAAACTCCTATTGCCCATGGTATAAATGGGTTTAAGTAAGCATTTAGTATGCTTAGAGGAGGAAGTGGCTGACTTGTATCTATTACTATTTCAGTTAATCCGCTTGGCGTGCCATTTGGCACAGGTTCGAGCAGCTCAATTGGTCTTTGCGCAGCGAATGTGGTGACACTTAGTGTCATTGCTAGTGCTATGCCGGATATTGTGGATATAAATTTTTTCATTAGCTTTTAGTGAATTCTCTTTTTGCTTTTATACTTTCTTTATACATTTCCTTTGCATTATTGTAATTGTAACCTTCTTCATCTGATTCTGTGAAATTTCCTATACTTTCTTTTAGAAGATTTTTCATTCTTTCTATGCCCTTTTCTTTTACGGCCTTTTCTAAGTGATGTTCTAATCCATCAGATAATTGTTCAGCCATATCTTGTTCAGATTTTTCTCTATTCGGATTGCTTTCTGTGTCTAATAGTAGTTTTTCTATGTAATCATCTTCGAAGTCATATGCTTTTAGCATTTTTCTTATAAATATATCAACCTTACCTCTATCTTCGTACACGGTATGTTCTCCTCCGCTTGCTACAGAATAAGTATTTCTCATTTCACCAAAACTAATTGAAGGTCTACGTCCTTTTGTATCACTAAAACTTGAACGCTTAGTAAGTATGCTATCCATACGAACATAACCTGCTACACCTTTGATTATCTGATAAGCATCTTCTGCACTAAATTTAGCTCCGTCTACTCTGTCTTCCTCCATTTTTGAAAGTATTCCAAGAGATTTAAAGAAAGAGTTATATCCAGAATATGCATTTCTCCATCCATCATTACTCATCTTTTGTTTACCACCACCCTGTGGAAGTGCCATTCCACTGATAGTTTGAAAGTCCAAACGAGGTATAAAGAAGTGCATATCGTCGTGGTCCATTTCTCCTGCTTTTCTATCTATTCCTTTTCTTAGACGTTCTTGTACACGTGGTTCTCGTGATACTTCTAGCTCAAGCCAAAGTCTGGTTTTAATTCCTGGCCTGTAATGACCATCTTTGGCTGGATCACTCTCTTCCGTAAGCCTTTTTGCCAGAGCTTGAATTTCCGGCATCGTGTTATTTTTGCCATAGAAGTAATCGATAAATGGGAAAATATTCAGAAGTCCTCCAGCGCCTTCTCCAGCTAAATATCCAAGCCTATCTCTATTCATAAGACCAGATGCTATTCCACGAACAAGATAATAGAATTTATCTTCCATGCTCATTTTTCCATTTCTTATAGAGTAATCGAGAATTTCTTCGTATATGTGGGGATGCACATCGTCTGGCATCGTTTTTTCGCCCCTTGCCTTAGTTTCTTCGAACATCCTAAGTTGCTTTGAAAGCTCTCCAGTAAGTCCTCCAGAAAGATTACTAAGTCTATCTGCCTCTGTTGTAAATTTCTTTTTCTCGCTTTCGATAGAACTGTCGTTTTGAGTCTTCCATGCTCTGTAGTGATCTTTGTCGTCGTATACATCTCCTATAACTTTTCTAAGCCAATCTTCTCGCAAACTTTCATTCCTCTCACATTCTTCCTTTGGCATTGTGTAATATGAGAATCTGTTCAGGGCATCCCAAAGTTCTGTATCTGCCCAATCTATTCTTCCGCGTTCTGCCAAAATATTTAAAATGGCTTTCAGTTGATCTTTATTTGCTGGTTTTCGTGCCATTTCTTGAAGTTCATATGAATCGAGATCCACAAGGGCTTTTTTCCAGTTTTCTACCTCATCTACTTCTGCTTGTTTTGCTCTACGTTGGAATTCTGCTGGAACTGTACTTATATAAGGAAGTTCATTTAGTATTGGAGTTTTATCTATCCATGAGGTTAAAGCTCCGCCAACTCTTCCTATTCTTCCTTGCTGCCTTCTTTGATGTTGACGCTTTATATCTTCTCCAATGGATTTAAATATTGCGACTATATCGTTTATTCCCATCCATTCTACTTCCCACCATATTGCTCGTATTCCAAGTGATCTTTTTTCTGCGCCTCTCAAATCTCTTTGATCAGAATCAAACTTAGAAATTTTCCCTGTTATAGTTAAAAGAGCTCCGCTTATTCTAGATATTTTTCCTTTTAGATAATCAATTCTTTCTGGATTTGTTTCTGATTGATATGTTTTGTTTACTTCTGCAAATTCCTTTGCAAGTTCATCTGATACTTGCTTATTTGTTTTACCAGATTCTTCAGATGAAGCTCCTGCTTGAGCTGGATATGTTTCGAAGAATCCTCTTATTTTTACAAGTGCATTTTCTGCATCACGTATTTCGCGTGCAGTAGAGGATGCATCTTCGTATCCATTAGATCCATCTCCTCCTTCTACGTATGGATGTTCTATAAGTCTTCTGTTCTCTTCATCTTCTTCGTTTTGTCCTCCTGCCCGCGCACCTACTCTTCCAAATTCTAATTTATAATTATCTTCCAATTCTTCACTTTTTTCATGGCTAGTTTCTATTCCTAGACTATCTAATTTGTTAAATAGAAGAACATCATCCAAATATAGAGGTATGTGTTTCGGAATGTGATCATGATCTGGGATCAAATGTTTGTATTTGTTATACAAAACTCTCTTTGCAATTAATTCATCTGCTACTTCTGTTTTCCATTGTCCATCTGTGAGGCCTACGTCGCTTACCCATTTTTTCCCAACTCTTTCTAACATTAGTCCTGCATCAGTATTTTCAACTTTTTCGTATGTATCTATGAAAAATCTGGAGTTTACGTGTAGTGCGTAATTATGGTTTATGGCATGTTCTTTTTCCTCTGTGAGGACTATATCTTTTGCTTCTTCATATGAAACCCCTTCCTCTTTTGCATACCATTCAATTTTTGCTTTGTTTAAAACAATTTTTCCTTCTTCACGCATATATACTGCCCAAGCCCAATCATATGATCCAGTCTTCTCGCCAAATCCATAGTTTTCCTCGTGTTCCTCGACTCTAGAATCTATGTCTTCTACAGCTCTTTTGAATTTAGTCATGCCTTCGATCTTTTTACTAGTTTCTGGTTCAGGGTAGTAATCTTCCTCTGAGCATTTTTCCAATATATCTATCATGCTCTTCGAAGCATGTTTTGCAGATTCACATTCAAGTAGTTCAGATGAGTTGCTATGAGTTTGTTCGACTCTTTCTGTATCTTCTTCTACTTCAAGCATTGGATCTTCTACCTCTTTTTCTAGATGTTCTAATTCCTTCAGGTAGTTAGCAACAACGACATTCAAATCTCCTTCATGCTTAAGGCTTGCATGCTCCATGTCTCCCATTTGCTTACCAGCCCAAGGCTTTAGAGATTCCCAGAATGAGTTTTCAAATTCCTTTAGCTTAGTTTTAAGTACACCTCTCCAGTTATCAGAAAATTTCTGATTAAGTTTCCTTGCTCTAAGTCTTATATGAGCTTGTATAGCATTAGCTATCAAATCACGACGCTCAGATATATCAGTTACATGTATAGCTTTTCTATCTCTGTTTTCTATTTCATAATTTCTATTTAGCTCTCCAATCAGATTCAATCTTTCTTCTTCCGAAAACGATGCATCTTCACGGATTTTATCTAGTCCATCTAAGTATCTGTGATCTGCACTATCATGACCTACTGGAGATTCTAAATTCATCCAATTCTCTTTTTTTATCTCCTGATTAGCCGCATATTCTCTCTGATCTGTAAGCTCATGTTCTTTTGGTCTTACATCTGCGTGTTTTATTTCGAGTAATGTAACCAATGCTTCTAAGGAAAGATCCTTATAGTGCTTATTATTAAGCCACTGTGTTACATTAGTAAATTCTGGAATACCATCTTTTGCTTGAGCCTTGCCTTCACGTTCTGCAACTATGTTTAATTGATTAAAAGTACATTCGTTTCGCAGATATTTACCTTTAGGTGTATCTGATTCCCACAAGGCATTTCTATACATGTTTTCTTCCTTATTTATTTCTATCAAGCCTTCAAAAAGCATATCTAAATCCATAGAGCCTTCCTCCGATATATCCATAGACCTCCTCAGTCTTTCCGATCTAAGAACAGTTTCATTTTCTAGCTCTTCTGTAGTTGCAGTAGATGCTGCTTCGTAGATTCTAAGTTTTTCATCTGATACATTTACCTTTATTCCACTTACTCCTGCAATCGATCTAAACATTCGAAGAGATTGCACATCTGAGAAAGCAGGGGATAGACCAGAAGATATTTCTTTTTCTATATCTTTTTGCAAATTCTTACATTCGCTTGCTGGATCCATTAACACTTTAGATGCAGATTTTCTTTTACTGGTTATTGCTTGGAAGAAAACATTACGTGTAAAAGAAAATATGTCTGCAGCGCTTTTGGATGCAGACTTTTCTGAATATATTTTGAAAACTTCCTGCAGTGTAAATATTGCACATAAGTATTTTTCTCTATCTGTAGCTGGTAGATGATCTATCCATCCACCTGTTTCTATAGCACTCTGAAGTATCCGGAATACTACATTTGATTCATGTTCTGCACTTGCCTTCTTAAGCCTTAGTAGAAGACCTCCCTCTTTCTTTCCTTCTCCTCGCAGTGTTTGATCTTTTGATTCTTTCTCATTTTTCATGAAGCCTTTTATTTCTTCTTCTTTTTCTGAATAATAACTAATATCATTTTTGTCAGTAGTTTCTTCCAGGCTTGATAATCTATTCTTCTCTTGGCGGACTGTAACAATTCTTCCTTCTACGAAAGATAGCCGCGCAATTACCTGTGATAGTTCATTTCCATCAAATAGGAAAAGAGCATGATTTATAAATGCAGATAAATCATTTAATGCTTTCAATTTATTGTCTACATCTGATTTCGAAACATTAGATAATGAATTTAATACATTCTCGCTCGTAATTCCTTCCATCAGATCCATTCTGTTTATTCCACTTT
Source organism: Candidatus Peribacteria bacterium (assembly GCA_018652265.1). GTDB lineage: Bacteria > Patescibacteriota > Gracilibacteria > Peribacterales > Peribacteraceae > JABICL01. Next base: position 4,927 of record JABICL010000030.1, on the reverse strand, counting down.
TACTTGGATTGCTAAGAGCTTCAAATGCATCTGATCCAGATAAAGGAATTGTATCTATTGCTACAGGATTTGATACAAAATCAGCAAGCCTTGTATAGAGAGGATTATTTATCTCATATATACGCTCAAGGAATTTATTCCATCTAGATTTCTTGTTCTCTGAATTTGACTCTTTTTCTTCTCTGATTGCCGCAACAAGAGTTCGATCCTCTTCTGGCTTCTTGTCTTTCTTCATGCACAGTTCTCCTATTTCTCTGCGTACTGCTTCTGCCTTGTTTCCTTCTCCATTTTTTATGTCATCTATCCACTCTCCGATTCTTTGAGCTGTAGATATTCTTCTTTTTCCGCGTGCGATTGTAGAAATTATTTCCCACTTATTTTCTACTAGAAAATCATCAAGCTTAGATTTTCTGGATGCTTTCTCTATTTTTTCTAGTAGTTCGGAGTCTTCTAATACAGTTCTAACTCTGTTTGTTATTTCATCCAGTGGACTCTTTTGGCTTTTTCCAGATCCAGAAAGGGGAGTTTGCGAAACAGGGAGAAGATTATCTTTCCCAACCAGATAATTACCATCTTCATCTTTATCTCTTTTTTTCAGACACGCAAATCTGTTCTCCTTTTCAGGATTTAATTTATCAGCTGCAAAGTGGTGATGCTTGACCCATCTCAGCCTTTCTTGGTAAAAATTACGAGTCATCTATAGTTTGAGGATTCTGGCAAGAGAGTCAAGTACTCTTTCCTCCATTCCTGGGCGCTCAGGGAGATACTGAAGAAGTGTCTCTCTGACTATCGCAGGATCTATTTCGTTTAGAAAAAGCGTTGTTTCTGGTTTAAATGGTCCTCTTCTTGATATGTGCAATTCTGGAATCTGTCTTATTAAGCTCTTTTTTGTGTATTCACGCGGTTGTGGCATAAGGATCCAGAAGTCTTTGCATTGATTCCAAGATGAAAAGACAGAATCTGTGTTTATTCCCATCCCAGTTATTTGAACATTTACTTTTCTGGCTTCTATTCTTCTCATTATGAAATACACGCCCGCAAGCATTATTGCGAGAAGGGCAGTAGTCCATGATCCATCAAATAATCCATATGATGCTAGTCCCACAAGAACCACACCTCCTGAGATGTACCATCTAGGAGATCTCTCATGTGGATGAGAGTCTAGGGATTGCCATTCGAGCAATATTTCTGTTTGTGTTTCAGACATTTTTTGGGTGATTTTTATGTATTTTTAAGAGTTCTATAAATCTCATGATTATACCTTAAAAAAGCCATTTTGTGTAGGGGTAAATTGGGTCTCAGATGCAGAATTTTGTTTCTATGAATGTCTTTTGTACATATGCCGCTCGCATGCTTAAGGCGGTATATGCAATGAAATCGATGTAACTCATCACCGTTTATTACTTATCAGAGGTTTCGGATCGATTTCTTACGCAAAATACCGCCTGCTCGCTTGCTACCCGGTATGTCATGCTGCCTGCCCGCCGAAGCCCTGCCTGCCGGCAGGCAGGTTTAGCGTAGGCGGGAGCCACTCCACAAAGTACGCGAGCGGCAGCTTATATCCTATTCAATCAAAAATCCCTGAGATTGATGTGACCATAGATCAGCATAAATGCCATCTTTCTTAAGTAGTTCATCATGTGATCCATCTTCGACTATTTCACCATTTTCCATAACTATTATTCTATCCATCTGTTTGATGGTAGAAATTCTGTGAGCGATAGCAATTGTTGTTCGAGTGTCCATGATTTCTTTTAGTTGTTCTTGAATATATTTTTCGCTTACAGAATCCAGTGAACTAGTGGCTTCATCTAGTAGAAGTATTGGAGCATTTTTTAGGATGACTCTTGCGATTGCAATTCTTTGTCTTTCTCCTCCAGAAAGCTTAACTCCACGCTCTCCAACTAAAGTTTCATATCCATTTGGAAGTTCAGATATAAAGTCATGTGCATGAGCTTTTTTAGCTGCTTCTTCTATTTCTTCTGTGGTCGAATTTTGGCTTGCATATGCAATATTGTCGTATAGGGATCTGTGGAAAAGAATCGGATCTTGTGGAACATAACTTATGTTTTTGCGTAGATCATCTTGAGTTATGTTTCTTATATCTTGATTATCGATAGTAATACTTCCATTGGTGACATCAAGAAATCTTAATATCAATTTAAATAGAGTCGATTTTCCAGCACCGGAGTGGCCTACGATTCCGACCTTCTGTTTTGAGTGAATATCTAAGTTTAAATTTGGAAAAACATTTTGATTTTCTTCATAGCTAAATTTCATGTTATTAAACTTTATATGCCCTTCTTTTATATGGCACTTTTCTGGATTTTTAATATCTTCGACCTCAAGAGGGGAGCTTATAATTTCTACCATCTCAGATGCATCTGATAACGCTTTGAAGAATTCACTCATTGTGCGACCTAATTCCCATGTGCGCATCATTACTGCATAGAAATAAGATTGCACTATTATCAGAGTTCCTGTTGTTATGGATCCAAATATCCACAATCTAATTGTTATATACATTCCAACAATCTCCAGAATAGCCATAGAAATGCCCTGTATTGTGTAAAATGCCTCATTAACGTACCAGGTTTTCGAACGTGCTAAATACTCTTTATTAGTGAATCTCTTGAAATTTTCCATCTCTTTTGTTCTCGATGTGAACATTTTCACATTAAGAATATTAGTTATGCTATCTGACAATACCCCTGTTACATCAGAGTCTGCCTTTGCATATTCCAAGTCGAACTTTAATCTAAATCTAACGAAAAAATATGTTATTACAAAGTAGAACATGCACCATGCTGCAAAAAATAATGCAAGTTTAGGCATATTGATATACATCACATAAAATATTCCAACTAGAGCGATTCCTGTTTGCCAGAAATTAAAAATAAATTTATCGTGCATAGTTTCAAATGCACGAACAAATCTCTTGGATTTTGCAACAAGGCTACCTGTGAAATTGCCAGTGAAAAAATTGTATGAATGATACTGCAATTTTTCTAGTGATAGATTTGATAAATCTCTCATTATGCTTGATTGCATGTGTATCATGCAGATTCCGCCAATTCTCCATGCTAAATTGAATAGAAGGATTATCACTGCTACTGCAATAAGCATATGAAATAGTTCTGGCCAAAGATCTTTACTTGGGTTTGATTTTCCAATCAAATCAAATATATCTCTGTAATACAGCATGATTATTACATCAGCTAATAGAGTTCCAAGTCCACAGAACACGATGGAGCACAATCCTGTTATGGGATATTTCTTTGCAACTGAGAAGTATGTGCCGAAAATAGTTCGAAACGAAACTCTTTCCATATATACATACTAGTCGTGCGCAACTATTCATTCATCAAAATAGTGAATGATTCTTACAGGAGATATTTTTGTTCTATAAATCCCTTACCCGCCTTCGCAGAATGTATGCTGTGTTAGCAGTAGGATGAATGCGATGTACGAAATGTCGATCCTGCTACGGACGGGTTTCGCATATAAAAATACGAAGTGAGATGAAAGATACTGCTAGCGTGAGTTGGAGAAGCTTCACTTTATCTTAGTAATTTCGATTTTGGTGTGACCTTGTCTGTGACCTTGCTTTATTCTGTATCGCTTTCTGTGCTTCATTTTGAATACTTCCACTTTGTCATCTTTTCCGTTCCCAATTACTTTTGCTTCTACAGATGAGCCTGATACATAAGGAGATCCAATTGTTGTGTCATCGTTTTTGGAGAGTAGAAGTACGTTATCAAACACAACTTTAGCACCCTCTTCTTCGCTTAGGGAAGGCACATTTAGAACCATGCCTTCTGTGACTTTCTCTTGCTTGCCAGCGATGTCTACTACAGCAAATATCATGACCCAACGAGTCTAGGGTGATTTGCACTTCGGAATCAAGTAAAAGAATAAGAGATTGACCGATTTTCGATTAGTACCTCCTATGCATTTTATGCCAAATAGAAACGGTGTAGAGTCGATTTGGCTCTTCCCCCCAATAATTATGAGACTAATTTTCACAACTTTCACTTTTGCTTTTTTGGCGATTATTCCATTTTCTGTGATTGCAGATGAAGTGGATACAACTGTGACTGATGTAGCCGAAACTATTTCTGTTTCTTGTGATAATTTAAAAGGGCTTGATCGTGCATTATGTGCTGCAGAAAAAAGATTAGCAGAAAAAGGAGAAGAGCTTCCTGAATGTGATCCTGGTGAAAGACATACTCAGAATCAAAGAGCCTATTGCATGATAAAAGGAAATAAAGAAAGAAAAGAAAATGTTAGGTCTACCAATAATCGTAGATCACGAATGTTTTCGAGTAAGAAAATTGTAAAAAAGGCTAGAGCAATTCGTACGTCTACAGGTGAGCAAGCAGATAGAATAAGGGCTCAAAGAAGCCAAAGTATTATGGAAAGATTGCAAGGGGCAAATAAGACTAGAGAGGATGTGAAAAATGAAATAATTGATAGAAGAGCTTTGCATAAGAGAGGGAGACAAGAAAGAAGAAGAAGGACGACAGAGGTTTTGCAGAAGATTATGGATGAAAATGAGGAAGAATTATCAGGAAGAATAGAAAGCCTAAAGGAAAGAAGAGCTCGTAGACGCGCTGAGGTGAATGAAAGCATGCTTATGAAAAGAGGAGATGCCAAAAAAAATGCAGTGATTCAGCGTGAAAGGAGAAGAAGTAATCTAGAAGAGAGGAGGCAGAGGGTTAGATAGTGGTTTTGTTTAATGGTTTACCATGAGCGATGCTATTTGCGAAGCTAATGGTCGAGTCGAATGGTGGGCGCAGAGGGAGTCGAACCCCCGACCTTCTGGGTGTAAACCAGACGCTCTAAACCAACTGAGCTATGCGCCCGACCTGTAGTACCATTGTATCATTTATTAGAGTATATAAATCAAGGAAATAGTTTGTTGATT
>JABICL010000027.1 GCA_018652265.1 Candidatus Peribacteria bacterium | reverse complement strand
TGGAACAACTGTTCCGCCCATTACATTTGCAAGTTCCGTGTATTCATTTTCAGGATCGATGACGTATACATCTGTATCCATCATCAAGTATCTGATTATTTCTAATTTTACTGTATAAGATTTACCTGCACCCGATGTTGCAAATACAGTTGAGTTTGCATTGGGCAGAGAAAATCTATCAAAAATTACAAGACTCTCATTGTGTCTATTTATTCCATATAGAATTCCTTTGTCACTTGTTAGATCAGAACTAGAGAATGGAAAGCTAGTTGCAAGTGGTGAGGTGTTCATATTTCTGTTTATTTCTATCTCATCGAGACAAAGTGGAAGAGTGGAATTCCATCCATGTTCCATTTGGAAGTCTGCTCCACGAGTGAGGATAAGCTTTCCTCCCAGAATAGATTCTATGTCTCCTTGTGTTTTTTTAAGCTTCTCCTCATTGTTTGCATAGATTGTAATATACAAACCAAATTGAAATAGCTTCTCTACACCTTGAGCTAGCATGTCACGTAACCACTCAGCGTCTCGTAGAGCTGCTTCTAATTGTGGATCACGAGACAATCCTTTGTCTTGTCTCATATGCAAACTCGCTCTCATTTGTGTTACTTTTCTTTTTAGCATGTTCATTACTCGAGCATTTTCTGTTGGATATATAAACTGTGATATATCCATTGCAGCTTCGTAATTTACTAGTGAAGACAGCCAGTTATTGTGTATTTGATTTGGCCAGTTAAATGCAAAAAATGTTCTACATAGAGTTCCATCGCCTAGAACTATTTGTCTAGCTTTTATTTCTACTGCTGATGGGGAAATTATATCCAAAACTTTTTGTAACCCCTCTTCATAAAACTGTTCTGTATCTTTGTCTTCTGCTCCTATCTCATCTCCTTTTTTAATTTCTTTCTTTTTAGCTTTTTTTGGCGGAGAGCCAAGTATCATATCTAGGAACCCACCACTGCTTTTTGCAGCTTCTTTAGGATCTTGTTTAGGTGCAGCAGCACCTCCTCCAAGGAGAGAATCTAGTAGGCCAGGGGTCTTTTTTGTTTGTTTCTCAGGCATTTTTTAAATTCAGGTTAATCACATGATTATATCATAAAAAGGGGAATTGGGGAATGGGGGGAAATGGGGAATATGTACAGATATGTCATGCTGAGCCGTACTGAGCGAGCTGAACTTGAAGCAGAGCAACGAAGTTGCGATGCTTAAGTTCTGTGAGACGAAGTACGTGTCGAAGCACATTTAATACATCCTTCTACAAACAGTGCTTCGACACACTCTTCGACGTCCAAGGACTGAAGGTCGTTCATCATGCTGCGGCATTATTCACTCCTCTTCCAGTCCTTGTCCGCTCAGAGTGGCTCAGCATGACATGCTTTTCATTATCAGTCTCAGGCAGGTGGCATAGGCGGCATACCGCCAGGATTCTGCTGATTCTGGACAATTACGGCTCCTATGCGCCTTTCTATCTCTCTGCTTACAAATTCCTTATCTCTACCATATGTGAGCCTAGAAAGCTGTTTATAGGCCTCTGCAGCTTCATCATCTCCCTTTTCTATATATGGATTCTCTGGAATTATAGAAAATGGTGCAGATGGCTGTGTGTCCACACTAAGCTTCATAACAGCCTTATATTTATCCAGGTTTATAAGATCCTGATCAGAGAATGCAGGGGACATTTCTTTTGCACAATATTCAGCGTCCTGAGCACCCACTTTATAGAACATCATGGTTCCAATATTTCCGAAAATTGCACCTTTCAGATTTACACTAGAACTTAGCTTATTTTCTTTCTCGAGTTGATCTAAATATTGATGAGCTAGGATGAGTCCAAGCTTATATTTTCTAGCCTCTGAAAGTATAGATTCTATGGATTCTGTTATGTAGTTCTGGAACTCATCGATATATAGGAAAAATGGTTTACGCTCTTCTGCAGAAGACTTTTGCCTCCTCATAGCTGCTACCTGAATTTTATTTACAATAATTAGACCAAGAAGTTGTGAATTCACATCACCTATAAGTCCTTTACTTAGATTCATAATCAGAATCTTTCTATTGTCCATAACATCAGAAAAATCGAATGCACTTTTTATCTGTCCTACAACATTACGAATAAGTGTGTTTGTTGTGAATTGTCCAAACTTAGCTGCAAAGTAGGGGATCATCTCTCCTTTTTCTCTAGCTCCCGTTGCTGCCATTTGTTTTTCCCAGAAAGATCTAACGATTGGGTTTTTTACTTTGGTTACTTTGTACTGTTGCCATTCATCGTCTGTAAATAGTCTTACTAGATCTGTAATTGCTCCACCCTCTTCTTCGTCTGCCATAAGAGTTAGACATCCATTTCGGAAATAGTCCTGAATTCTAGGTCCAAAAATTTCTTCTCCAAACATCTTCACCATCATGTTCATAGAATCCAATGCTATTAGATCTCTTTCTTCTTCACCTTTTCCTTCTAGCAGATTTAATCCTAGCGGACGGTCTGTATCTGCGGGATTAAAGTAAATTACATCATCTGCTCTTTCTCTTGGTATGCGCGTAAGAAGTTCTTCTGCAAGTGATCCATGAGGATCCACAATGCAGCATCCATTTCCCATTCGGAAGTCTTGCTCTGCAAGGGTGATAATCATAGATGATTTTCCAGTTCCTGTTTGTCCAATTATGTAGAAGTGTCTGAAGCGATCGGTTGGCTTCATCCATACATCTTTCTTTTGTCCACGATTTACATTTGTTCCTAGTTTTACAGATCCTTCATCTTTGCCGTCTGGAATGTTTTTTGGCGCCGGTACTATCTTGTAGTTTTGCCACTTGATAGTAGTAACCTTGTTGTACTGAATATTTGGGAAATGAAAGAAGCTAGAAAGTTCTACAGATGACAAAATGCATTTCCTTTGTTTTATCCATTGCCAGAAGAGCCTTCTTGGCTGCCTCTTTATAAAGCCTGCTATCAATGCTCTATGATTATGAAACCTGGTACGAAGTAAGCCATTTGAATGTGGATCACTAAACTGTGTAAATCCTCCTATTACATTTTCTAATTGTTCATCTGCTTTTCTTTGAGTACAAGCAGATGTGATTATTCTGATAACTGCTCTGTATCCTGGAGATCCAGATTTTTCATCCATAACCTTACTTAGCTCCTCTGTAAGCTGAGAGACTCTTTCTCCTGTAGATTGCTCTTCTCCGCTATCTATTTTGTATGCATTAACTCCTCTGGTAAAAGTATCAAAAGCAGAAGAAACCCAAGATACAGGATTCCACCAGGAGACTCTGCGCTTTTTTGGATTTAGAAGTTTTTGTGCTTCACGTTTTGCTTTTCTGCTCCATGTGGATTTTTCTGGTCTAAGTACTATCTGAACTGCAGCGCCTTCATCACTTTCCAGTTTCGAGAATGCATTGGTGATTGCATTTAGCGGATCGCTCTTCAGAGTTTCATATGTCTTGAATGGTAGATAGCAGGAGTTTGCAGGGAATAGATATGAAGATGATGTGTAAGATTCTTTTGTAAAGATGTTGTAGTCCTCAACTTCTTCTATAACAGCGTCTGGATAAAACGATGTTATTTGCTTTTCAAAAAAAGACACCAGTGGTCTAGGCATTACGAAGAAGAATAGTATCTCTCCTTCTAGAGCAGCGTATTCTACAGAGAAAGACGATTGTCCAAATAATCTTTTTCTAATTGGATGAGAATCATATATTCCATATACAGATTGGAATAGATGATCCATTACTCCAAGTACATCTTTGAATGTTTTGCCAGATGAAAATTCTTCTGAAGATTTTTCTTTCTCTTCTTTGCCTTCTTTCTTTGGCATAAGAACCTGAAGAAACACCATAGATCTCATGCGCTTACGATCTGCAGATAGATGTATTAAATGCAGTGCAACTTTTGCGGCAACTGCCACAAGTATTACTAATATGATCGGTGTCCCGTATTGCATCTGCTATATCCTACTACAATTAATAGTATTAACTACAGTGTAAGATTTATTCAAAATAAAAGAGCGCACAAATTGTGCGCTCTTTTTTGATGCAAAAAATTTACTGATCTTCTTGCAAAGAAGATGATAATCAGACCGATTATGGCAAAGATGTTGTTGTAATAACTGCTGTGAAGAATCCTACAATTACTCTTGCGAAGAAGATAATAACAAGACCAATAATTGCGTAAATGATAGTCTTTCTTCCTTTTGTTACATTTTCTTCGTTACCACCTGCTGTAAGGATTCTAAATCCTCCAACTATTACGAAGACAACAGCAATAAGGGCAAGAAAGTTGAGCACAATGTTGAGAACATTTATTACAGCGGTCCTCACACCCGCTCCTCCTGTGCCTGGATCAGCTAGTCCAGTAAGCTCAGGATTTGTACCACCAAAAGCAGCGAACACGTTGCTTGCAGTGAGATAAAAGTAGGTTGCTCCGAATGCTAAAGAGGAAGGAATTCTCTTGAGATGTGTCATTTTTAAAAAAGAGTAAAGTAATTAAGAAGTCTTTTATTGTTTAACATCCTACTTTTGACTGAACCTATCGTCTACTTAACTTTTAGCTTGCTAATGTAAAAAGAATTGACAGAAATGCGATAGATTGGCATTATATCTCTATATAGAACAAATTTACTATGTCTGAGCCTAAAAAAAGCATCGAAAGGAATGATACTGGGTTAGAAAAAAATAATTCAAATGAAGCACAGGTTCAGTTGACTGTGCATCAGCCAAGACCTATGAGTGATCTTTTGGATGTTCTAGGTTCTATGGAAAGAGTAAAAGAAAGAATTTCTGATGATAAGTCTGGTGATTTAGGTGGCTCTGGTGGAATGGTTACTTCTGGTAAATCAAGTGGAAGTGGGGTTTCGATTAGAGATAATGCAATTGCATCTCTTCCATCTGAAACTATTATGAGAAGTAAACTTAAGCAAAAGCTAAAAAAAGAAATGAAAGGATTAGAAAGGAAAGCATTCAATGCTTCCAAAAGTAGCAAAAAGGGTAGTGCCCACACTTTGAATGAATTGTATGCACGAATAAGAAAAGTTCAGAATTTAATATCCGAACTTATAGATGCAACCTTTGATCTGGTAAAAAGACTCTATATAAAAATGTTTATTGATCACCAGAAGGTTGTGTAGGTGCAAGGGTATTTAATGATTTCCACTTGTCTCCTGTTGTGAAGTTGAAGCTGGAAACATCTATGTCTCCAAGCGCCTCTCTTACTAATGGATCATTCATTGCCTCTTGAACATCTGGATGATTCATAAGTCCTATAATGTCTCCTTTTTCTGCGAGATCTCTTATTTCTGCATTTTGTGAAAGTTTTTGTAATGCTTCTTGCTCCATTATTTTTTGCATAGCACCTGGGTCTACAAGTTCTTGTAGCTTTTCTGGATTCTCTATTATTTCATTCACTGTATCTATACTTTCTTGAATTGCTTCGAACGTTGGGTTTTCTGTTTCTATATTTCCTATGCTTATAGGACTTTCTTCGTTTAGTGGATTTAGGAAACTAAGCAATACTCCGAAATTGGACAGCATATAGTTTTCGCTATGCGCGATAGCCATGTTTGTTGGCAACATTAAAATAGTGGTCGCCACACCTTGTTCTTCTACTGATCTCTCAGGAAGGAACGAGGACATTTTTCCAACTATAACTATAAATATGCTAAATATTAGAATTATTACCAAAGAAAAAATAAAACCTATAAAAGATCCAAGAATACGATTGATAGTTCCGAAACTTTTTTTCCATTCTTCTCTATCTAAAAATGGCATCTTCGATGCTAGGTGGAAAAATATTTTTAGAAGAATATATGCAAGTACTCCTCCTATAGATATTGCTATTAGTTCATGTAGTAGAAGTGGCACATTGTCTAGAGGTAGGAATCTTTGTATAAAAAGCCCCATTGGTTTTCCTAGCCAGTAAGCACCTGCAATACAAATCACTCCTATAACTCCTTTTATCGCACCCTTTTTCCATCCTTTATATATAAATGCCATAAGAATTAGCACTACGATAGAATCGTAGATTGTTGGATTTAGTGGGGTTGTGAGGAATTGATTTAAAGATATGACAACGTCTTGCATATTATTCTGTGAGAATAGTTAGATTGTAGTACAATGTGGTCCTTTTTACACTCTACATTTATTTATATGAGCGTTTCTGAAGATATAGTTTTAATACAACAAGAAGGAGCTGATTCGATGACAAGAAATACATGGCGAATTGGCATAGAAGAAGATGGTGTAAATGATAATTTTGTTAAATTGAATCTATCTGTAGATACAAATGATATATTCACTATTTCCCAGTTAATGGGTCCAATAGCTGCAAGAATGGATTTTGTTAGAGAACAAGGTAAACATGTTCTTGTAGATGCTGCTATTACTCCTGAGACACACGATTACATATGGGCATATCTTATTTCTCTAAATCGTGAACTCACTAGGAATGGGCTTCGTTCTATCGTTTGTAATTTGGATCTGGAATCTATTCAACTTCTGATAGAACGTCAGCATATACAGTTAGGAAATATAGCTATTGCTGAAAATGTTGATTGTGCAAAAGATGTGTTGGCAGATTTAGAAGATTCTGATGTGAATGTTTATAATACAAACGAGCAAGAGTCGATGATTATTGTTGAAGAATCCGAAGATCAGATTCTTGTGAAGTCTGAGGTGGATATAGCGGAATCTTCAGAAGAAGTAGAAAAATTGATGTTGCCAATTTCTAAGTTAGCTCTCAGTGGCAAAGAAATAATAGTTGATTGCCAGGGCCAAAAAATGGGATCCATGATACTCATTTATTGTCATTCTCTGCTATATGCAAATGCTGAAATGGCTGCTACAAAAGCTCAATTGGAAGAGGTTGAATTTGATGATCCTCCAATTGTCATTTTAGCTAATGTTGCTGATAGTCAGAGGAAAATGTTGCATAAGATTGGATTCAAAACAGGGGAGATTTCATATACGGATGAGTAGAATCTGAACAGTGTGCAAAGTTGTCATTGGTGGAGCTGGGGGGATTTGAACCCCCGACCTTCTGATTGCGAACCAGACGCTCTAGCCAACTGAGCTACAGCCCCAACTTGCAAACAGTATACCTTTGCTAGTTCTAAAATGTATAACCACAACACATTTTCGATTTCATAAATGGGGTCAGACCCCATTTATTTTTTTGGAAATGTGTTCTTGTATATAAGAGGGGTTCATGTTTTTCTCAAATGCTCCAGCTTCACCAAGATTGACAATTATAGCAAAAATATGTTACTATAATAGATAGCTGAAACACAACAAAAACAACTCATGAAAAAAGTAATGATGTCGATAATGGCAACTGCGATGCTTGTGAGCTGTAGTATTCCATTTATCCAAAAAAAAGATATCAATAATACCAAGATTCCCGGTAATGACAGCAGTCATGTATTAATCGAACAGTCAGAATCAAAATACAATTCTGTTAATTGCTTTGTGCCTGATGCTGACATTCAGTTATATCCTGGCAATATACAATATTGTACTGGCAAGAAGGATAATAATTTCTATCTTCTAAAAACAGATGAAAAAGAGGAGGTATGTACGGAACGTGGTTGTGGATCACAGACAAAGTATGAAGAGGTGCGCTTGCTTGAATATGTAATTGAAAGCCCGATATTCAGTCCAGACGGAAAGCAATTGGCATCCATTATTCTGGATCCTGAGAACATTGAAGAAAATCCAAGATTGTTGCCATATAAGGCAGTTATCTTCGAAAGTATTGATGGTAGTGTTCGCGAACGGGTTGGAGTGCCATATAAAGTTATTAAATCGCTTACATTTTCACCAGACGGTAAGCAAATTGCCTTTGTAGTTGTGTTATATGATGGAGGATCCCATGATGTCTTGGTTGTCAATGGCAAGGAGAAAGTGTCTTATAGCGATATCCGCACACCAATTGTTTTTAGTCCTGATTCCAGTGTTATTGCATTCGAAGCAGGAGAAGTTAATCCTACAGAAAACAGACATGAATATTTTCTTGTGGTGGGCAATGAGGAAATAAGAGATGGTGTGAAGCGTATAAAAAACCTTACATTTGATCCCGACAACAATATAGCTTATGTGCATCAAGATAGAGATGGAAAAGATACTGATGGAGAACATGTTGTTTTTAATAGTGTGCAAAGGAAGAAATATGACGAAGTGAAAGAGGTTGTATTTAGTAAGAATGGTGTCTTGGCTTACATCGGACATAACCGAGATCATCCTTATGAGGAATACATTGTGGTGTTAAATGATATAGAGCTGGCACATCATCGTTGTAGTGGCGGAGGGGAATCATTTCCTATGGGATTCTTAGAAAAGGCATATGCGTCTTTTTCTCCAACATGTGCTCATTCTTTAGATATAAGTAATGATGGCACAAAGGTAACTTACGCTTTCATAAAAGGGGATAGTAATTACATCTATGTTGATGGCGCAGAGCTTGGTCCATTTTCAAAAATGATAAGGCCTCAGTTTTCATCTGATGGAAAAATCGTGCGCTTCTATGCTGATGGATGGCAATATCATGTTCTAGAATAGGTATCTCAAATTTCTGGAAATGTGTTCTTGTGTATAAAATGGTTTACTTTCTTTCCTGAACAAATTTTATACTCAACACTGCACACAAACTTCTCTAAGGGTATACTCGGGAGGCTATGAAAAATATTATTGCGGCTTTCGTCGCTTTTCTAATCCCGTTATTTTTATTTGGGTGCATAGATATGCAAAATCCTCCTGCTCAAGAACAGGAAGAAGATAAAGTGGTAGAGGATTCTGTAAATGAAGAAGATGAGGGGTTAGCTCCAATTCTTGCAGATGAAGATCTGGTTACTAGAAATGTAACTTACACAGGAATTCTAGAAGAAGGAGGGGTAACTATATATCAGCAGGGAACTCACATGCTTATGCTTTCCGATGGAAGGATGGTCTTGCTGGAAGTTGGAGAAGGCAAGAGTTTTGCTTTGGGTTTATATGAAGGGAAACTTGTTCGTGTAAAGGGAGATGTTTCTCCTACTGTAGAAGCTGGTGGAACTATAATGAAAGTTGTAGAGATTGGATGGATCAAGCGTGAAACAAATGAAGAAGGTGATGAAGAAGAAGTAATCAGAGTAATTTGTGGTGAAGGCAGTGGTTGTGATGATGGTTTTGTATGTGAGCTTGGTGAGGAAGTAGGAGTGTGTGTTTCCGATGGTGGGGAGAGTGAGGAAGAGGCTGAGGATGAGGTTCCTGAAGATGAGGAGAATGAGGAAGAGGAAGTAGTAGACGATGTTTTAGATGAGGAAGAATTGGATGAGGAAGAAGATGAAGATGATTCAGATGAACCTGAAGAGTTAGATGAAGAAGAGGCTACAGAGGAAGAGAATGAAGAAGAAGAAGAAGAATCAACAATTGATCACACAGAAGCAATAGAAATGATGGAGAGTGAAGATTATGCATCTGAGAGATGGACACAAGAATACTGTAGTTCTCATGTAGGATTCTGCGTTCCTGTGCACAAGAATTGGTATTACAATTCTTTTGGCGCAACTACTTCGGTTCTTTGGCATTTAGAAATGGGAGCTATGCCTGTGGAAAACTTCGGAGAAGGACCACTTATTGTAGATCTGAAATCAGGAGACTTATCTGCTCTAGGAGTTTCTGATGGAGAGGTAAAAGAAGTAGGCAGCAAAGTTATAGGTTATAGAAGCTGGACTGATGGAAGACATTTCGAGATTTCTGGAGTTTCTGAAATCAGAGAGCCAATTGAGTTTATAACTAAGGGGTTGAAGAGTGATGAGGAAGAAGAGGTAGAAGTTGAGTAGTCGTGCTTCGATATATTGCCTCTCCACTCGTTGTGCTTTCCTCGCCTGTCGTCCGTAGCTTTAGCGAAGGAGGAAGCTTTCGCCGGAGGCGAAAGTCGAGAGGCAGCACAACTCGGTCGAGGAAAGTTGTTAAATTTACAACCAATGATCACTAACATCTAATTCTCCAATTCTTACTACTGACTTTTCGCCTGCACCTGCTTTTTCTAGTGAACGAGTAAGGCCTATTCTTTTTATTATGTCTCTAAATCTATGAATGGCACTTTCGTTATTCCAATCTGTCATGTTTGTGATTTGCTCTATTCTTTTGCCTTTTACTGTAAATGAATTGTCTTTTTCTACGTCTATAGTGAATGCGTCTGTGCGATCAGATTCTAGATGAGGCTTGAGCACAGGAATTTCTTTTTCGGTTATATCTTCTGATCTATTTTTTCGTTCTTCTAGAACTATATGAAGTAATTTATTTAGAAAATCATCTATTCCATGTTTTGTTGCTGCAGATATAGAAGCAAATAATTCTATTTTATTTTTCTTTAATTCTTCTTCGAAAATTTCTATATCGTTACCTGTGAGATCTACCTTGTTTAAAACTACAACTTCTTTTTTTTCTGATAGGGCAGGGGAGTAGTTTTCGAGTTCGCTTCGTATAGCTTTGTAATCAGAAACTACATCTTCACGATTAACATCCAATATATGTACAAGCACTGCACACCTTTCTATGTGACGTAAAAAAGTATCTCCTAGGCCTTTGCCTTCGCTTGCGCCGTCTATAAGACCAGGAACATCGCATGCAACGAATCTTCTATCATGCACTTGTACTACTCCTAGGTTTGGTGTGATTGTAGTAAAAGGATAATCTCCTATCTTTGGTCTGGAAGCAGATATCACAGATATGAGAGTAGATTTTCCTACGCTTGGATATCCAATTATTCCTACATCAGCAACTAGCTTAAGTTCTAAGTTTAGACTTTTTTCTTCTCCTGCTTCTCCTCTTTCTGCAAAGTCTGGTGCTTGGCGTACAGACGAAGTGAAGTGTGCATTTCCGTATCCTCCTCTGCCACCTTTTGCAATTATCTCTTCATCTCCGTGATTCGTTAAATCAGCTACTGCAGATCCATCGTGATATATAACAGTTCCTGGTGGAACTTTTAAGACAAGATCTTCTCCATTTTTTCCATGCTTGTCACATTTTCCACCTATTCCACCATTCTTTGCGCGAAAAACTTTTACTTGAGCAAAAGTACTCAAAGTATCTGTATTTGAATCTGCTCTAAATATTACATTTCCACCATCTCCTCCATCGCCACCCCAAGGACCTCCTCTGGATATAAATTTCTCCTTTCTCCAGCTTACCAGGCCATTTCCTCCATTTCCTCCATGCACGGTAATTTCTGCTTCGTCTAAAAACATATACTAATGATACAATACTTGTGGAATCTGGGCGGCAATTGTTCGCTCAAATAATAGTTGCCGGAGTGGCGGAATTGGTAGACCTGCCTGCCG
>JABICL010000017.1 GCA_018652265.1 Candidatus Peribacteria bacterium | reverse complement strand
TAATAGTTTCAGATATAAATGGAATGCTTCACTTTTCTGCAAAGGGAACTGGTGTTATTTATGTGAATCTTCCAGAGGGATTTATGGCTAATCAAATGCACATAGTTCCAAATGCAATTTACAATACTCATTATTCAGTAAACGCAAATCTATCTGATGGAAGTAGCGCAATGGTTCACGAAGGACTAACAATGACAGATGAAAACATTCAGTGGACTGTTCCGGAAGACGCTGTGTCATTGGTAATAACTATGGATTGCGCACAGCAAGGTGGAATGATAGGAGGATTTGTAGAGGATGCAGAACCTATAGTAGTAGAAGAAGGAGATGTCCCCTCTTCTTGGAGAGATGTAAATGCTCCTACAAGTGGA
The DNA here is from genome assembly GCA_018652265.1 of Candidatus Peribacteria bacterium. Classification (GTDB taxonomy): domain Bacteria; phylum Patescibacteriota; class Gracilibacteria; order Peribacterales; family Peribacteraceae; genus JABICL01. The sequence continues at coordinate 7,363 of JABICL010000017.1, read as the reverse complement.
TATATATCTTCAGAAGAAGATAGAAATACATTGATAGAAAGATATGAAGATCTAGAACATCACTTCACAGTAAATATGAATAATCCATTACTAGTAAGGACCGATGATCCTGCTGTATTGGAATTAATGTATATGCAACATCCTGAATGGAGAGATCTAAGTCCAGCAGAAATTGTGGCGAATAGTGTTCCCGATGGATTAAATACACATGATTATTCAGAAGAAATTGCATATCAAACCAATCTGCTTATTGGACAACATGGTGATGCATATAACGCGGCTAGGGAAATACTTGTAAATCAAAATGATAATACTGGAATAGAACTTCAACATGCCTTAGTTGTATCTGCTAATCATAATATTCATGATGCAAAAAACAAATTTGATGATGATATGGAGAGTCTTACTTTTAGAAATAGCTTAGGAATGGTCTTTTCACAGAATGTAAGCAATCCTAATTACCATCCTGTGGAAGTTGCTGCTATGTATCAGGAAGAACTTGATGCTATACGCGATCACTTCCAATCTCTTATAGACCAAGCTAATGGTCTTGCTATTGCAGATGGTGGAGATAGCTTACCTCCTGCAGGAGATGCTCTTACTGAGTTTATGGATAGTCTTCCTGAAGATCTTCGTGAGCTCTTTATGAGTTTAAACAATGAACAGAGAGAGGCTTTGTATGCGATGCTTAATAACAAAAGCTTTCTTGCAGGGGTTGGCATAGGAGATAGTAATGTTATGGTTGCTTCTGAGGGTGGAGAGATTGCCGCAACTTCTGGAATTGATATGGGAGAGGCTTATGAGGCTGTTGGTGTTAATGTTTCCGAGGTTGATAGCAATGGTGATGTGAGATTTATTTGGGGAAATGTAGAGTTAGATAGAGTTAATTTGTACGCAATAATGGAAGGAAATACGAGCGGAAAGATATTGCAAAGCAATTTACCTGAAGCTGGAAGTTACATAGCTAGTAATAGTTCTCTTGGTAAGTTAGATGATGGCACTTATAGGTTGGTACTTACTGGGATTGGAGGGAATGTTGTTGGAGTGAGTAATAATACTTTTATTGTTGGGGATGGTGTGGATAGTTCTAATAATAATGTTTCGATAGATGAAGTATTTACTGAGGGTAATCCAAGTGATGGAGTTGATGATTCTGGAGTTTCAGATGATGGATTGTATGTGACGGATGGAGGGGATGATGAAACAGATGATGGAGGTGATCCTACGGAAACCAGCAGGGGCATGACTGTAGAAACTCAGGCTTTCTTTGATAAATTGCCACAAGTATCACAAGATGCATTTCTTGCTGTATATGATGGAGGCACTTGGTTAGAAAGAGATGCTACAGATGAAGAACTTAAGGTTGGAAGAGTGTTAGTAGAAAATGCAGGAAGTGATATAGCTCTTGCTATTGGAATAGCATATGCAGATTCCCCTACTGAAGTCGCAGCTTTTGCAGAGGTTGCTGTTAATACGTATATATTGAGTACAGATGTTGTGAATGAGGATAATGAAAGCTCTGTAGAACATGGAGCTGGAGATGGGAATTTGAGTTGGGAGGGGGTGTTTGGGTGGTTGGAGGATACTTCTCCAGAGCATATAACAAATGATTCGCAAGCAGCATATCAAGGAATAATGACAACTATAGAAGTAGCATCACAAGATAATAATTCAACTATTTCGAATCCGCTTAAACAACTAGAAGCAGATGAACTAGAGGGTGAATTTACTGTGATGCTTCAATCACACAACGTTGAATTCGCAAAAATGGATTCAAAATTTGATCATTTATCTTTGTTAATCATTCCACAAAATCAAGAACATTATATGAATAATACAATGTTTGGACATAGTAATGGTCAAATAGCATTTTCCATTGGAGGCAATTGGGGATCAAGCCTGACTGCTGCATTTAACAGATCTAGTGATATGAAAGATCATCATCAAAACAGGATGATACAGCTAGAAATGCCTGATAAATATTTATCAACAGCAGAGTGGGTCACAGATTTGTATAACAGTACAATAAATTTCCAAGAGGAATCTGCTGCAAGAAAAATCGATTATGATCTCTTTGCATCCAACAATCCCGATATGCTCGGAAGGTATAACGGACATAATTCTAATTCTTTTATCACCGGATTATTAATTGCCACATCAACTAGTATTCCACCAATCGAAAATTTGCTTGAAGGACAAAGGCATAGTGGCTGGGACAGACCTGTCCCATTGGAGTATTATAGAAACGATATATAGACTACTTAAAATACATGTATTTTTTAAGATTATTAAAACATTGGCCACTCACTTCTTGGGCAACATTTGCATTAGCATGCTTAGCATTTCTCTTTTCATCTAATATTCAGTACGACGACGGCAGTTTATATTCATTTTTTGCCATCATATGGCCAATTTGGGCTCCGATGTTTTATTTGCCACATGAAAGCTCATTTGGCATTTTTAGTAATAAAATACACATCATATTTACCTTAATAACAGGTTATTCTATAGCCATAATATTAGATATTATGTTCAAGATTTTAAATAAAGCTAATAAAAAAAATGGCTACAGTAAAATAAAATTTAGTGCTCCCTAAAACTCATTTATATGAAATCTAAAGTTAAATTCTATGCTTTAAACTTGGCCATTTATTCTTTTTATTTTTATATAGCCTATATATGCACATCATTGATACGCAGCAATGGACTGGCCCCTGCATCTTGGGAAGATATGGAAGCTCTAGCAATAGGAGCTGTTTATGTAACGCCCTTTGATCTATTGATAAGCATAGCAATGATAATTCCTATTATTATCATTTTGAATAAAAGAAAGCCATTCATATCATATATATCATCAGTTATATTGGGGATTATTTTTGGTCTCATATTTTCCATGATGCCCAAATCAATAGGATGGCAACTAATGCTTCTAACAAGCCTTTTTTAATGAACCCTACTTTAAAGACCTGGCAAGTTGGTGCTATCACTGGAATTCTATATTCTTTTGCAACATTCATAATTTCATTTGTAGATTTAGGACCAAATTATTGGTACGGAGTTTTTTTGGCCAATATGCCAACAGTGTATGTAATAGATTCTATACCACTTTTTCCTGATTTAGTTTTTGATAATGGATATTGGATTTTTATATTCAATGTAATTATTCTTAGTATTGCATTTGAAACAATAGCACTTTTATATAAGACAGTTAAAAAAATGTTTAAGAATCAAAACTAAAATTTATCTCTCCCCAACCTCTCCATAACCTGCTCAGGATTTGTCATGTATGGCATAACCACTGCTTTTGGCTGATTTATAAGAGAAATAGTAATAGTGCTGTAATTCAATATTTTTCCAATCCAATCCTGATCCTGAGTTATTAGCTTTATGTTCTGTATAGGTATAGTTATTTCTTTTCTAAAAATAATCCCCTCTTCTACAACAAACTCATTCTCCTCGAATCTATAAGAGCGCTTTATCCACTTGAGTAACCAATAGAAGATTATTATCTGTTGCATTATCACTAAAGATACAAAAGTCGCAATATCATACGATACAAAAGTCCAGAACTTGGAATTATCGAATGAAGGGTAATAACTACTTAGTAATGCAACTATTAGATATGCAAAACTAAACACAAGAGATAATGTCACTATCTTTACAACTAGACGAATTGGCGCATCACGTAGAACTATCTGAGACATGTTGACCAGGCTAGATAAATATTCTTTTCATATCAAGTCCTATCCAACTTATACATCAAAGAAATATTCAAAGTACAATATTCCCGTATACTAGTATACGGGAATAATTTGTAGATTGGAGTTGGGTTAAATATAGTTGTCTTTGTTATGTCCAAAATAGAACCAAGGAAGCTGCCAAAACAGAAAATATTACAATTTGAAAAGGAATTGAGAGGAGCTCTACTACATCCGAAAAGGAAGGAGGATTCTGTTTCTCTTATTATGGAAATTCTTACCCCAAGTGAAAGAATAATGGCTGCAAGAAGGATACAAGTGGCGAAAAGGCTTCTTAATGGAGAGTCTTACATATCCATTAAAAGAAAAATGAAAGTAGGATTTCCCATGATTCACAATGTAGATGCATGGCTAGAGAGTAATTTTGATGAATATAAAAACATCATTCCCCCACTCCTAGAAGAGGCTAAGGAAAAACCTAAAGCCAAAGGAGGTGAAAAGAAGTTTCTTGGAGCTCCTAATACTTTTACTGGCCTACGCAGAAGATACCCCGATAAGTTTGCACTTATAAATATGCTGTTGGATGATTAGAATCTCTATTTGAAAACTTTAAATAGAACTACTCCAAAATTTCACATGCAAACCCACCTTTCCACCCATAAAAAGGATACTTGACAAAATGAAATATTGGATTAACATGAGATTTACTATGGAAGTTAGAGATGGAAGGGCATTAATGGCAAAAAATGCTAAAAAATCTGAAGATGTATCGGAAACTAGCCTGACAGTAAAAGCTTTTAGAAGAACAGTTGGAGCTGCTGTAGCAGCATTAATCGTATCTACTGCTTTTCTGATGCCAGAAAATACAAATGAAATAGAAGATGTAGATAATGAAAATATAAAAGCTCCAGAAGGAGCTCAACAATATATTGATAATGTAGTTGCAAAATTACATACTCTTGAAACAAAATCAGAAATTCTACCACCGGAAGATTTGCTACACGAACTACAACTTATAGCAAATGAGATTGAGATTGGTATCTCAAGCTTTGTTACAAACAGTCACTACACAGATCCTAGATATTTCACTGCTCATGCAATGATTGCAGGTGTAAATACTAGAATTTCTGATATAGCTAAAGATTTAAAGGGTAAGTATCCAGAATTTGATACTACAAACGAAGATATAAAATTAGATGAAACACTAAAAACTCTCAAGTTAATTAAAGATGATAAAAATTTATCTGAAGTATCAGATCTAATTGCAACTGCAATAACAGAACTAGAAAAAGCACAAAAAGCATACGAAGAATCAGAAAGACTTTCTCAAGAGCAGCTTGATACAAGCTCTGATTTTCTCACAAAAGACGCAATAGAATGGCAAAAAATTGGTATTGAATTAGAAAAAGCAGCGCGCGATTCCTTGTCTACTGCAGCCCACACATCTCCACATGCAATGAATTCCTTAGGGGGAATTTTATCTGCTATGTATAGAGATATATCAGAATCATCATCATTTGATGCAATGATTGAATTTAAAACAGCTGCCATAGGACCACATCAAATGTTAAGACAAAGAGCTGCACAAAATTCACATATTGAATCTATAAGTGCGCTTGGTATTTTTAAAATGAGAGCAAAGAGGATTCTCCTTATGAGTGAACCAACACTTGAATATAACGATCATGCTATTCAAACAAATGAATTTACTGGATCACTAGAAGAATTGTGTCAAATGACACAAGCTGCAGATGAAGCAAGAGCAGCCCTGGATTCAGAAGATTTTACAACAGCACAGAAAAAGCTAAACGAAGCATTATCTTTCCATGCACAAGCTACAAAAAAGGATCCTGAAAATGAAATAATAGCTAAACAAAATATCGGATTAGAACATCTACAAAATGAAATAGATAAGAAAAAATCCAATAGTGAATTAGTTTCAACAGCATCTTTATAACTAAGCTGGCCAATCAATTCTTATACATTCCACCTCTCCTACAGGAGTAACTGTAACTGTCTCCGGCCATCCGATGCAATTATCATCTGAAGGACCAGGATTGTAGTATCTAGTCATCACATTTGAGCCATTGCAATTCCATGTATCCTCAGCTTTATATAAGCCATCCATATACCAGAGCTGCCAACCAACTGGCTCAGGCTGCCAATTCAATGTTATCTCCTCTGCGCAAACACTATTAGCACTCCCCCAACAATACTGACAATCATTACAATTATCATGAGGAAAATTATTTGTTAATTCTATAGTTCCATTGAAATTAGTGCACTCACTACAGTAAGCAGTATCGCTTATTGTATTAAATGTTACTTGCCATTTTTTTGCTGAAGTATCACAAGGCGTACAAGACGCACATGTACCATCATGCGTACAAGACGCAGAGCACCCATCTCCACTTGTATCATTCCCATCATCACATTCTTCTCCTGCATCCAAAGTCCAATTACCACAAAGTGAAGTACAAGAAGCTGTGCAATCAGAATCATTACAATCCGTCGCCCCATCACAATCATTATCTATGCTATCACTACAAAGTGTTTCAGTAGAACCTCCAGGGCAATCACAAGAATCTCCAGAACATTCTCTTCCATTAGCTCCACAAGAAGTTCCGTCTGGGCATTCAGAGTCTTCACAATCAGGATCGCCATCTCCATCATCATCCGCAGCATTATTGCAGATTTCTGCTCCTCCTACTCCATCATCCCATATTACTCCATCTCCACACGTAGCCAGCCTACAACCATTGGTGCAAGAATCGTAGTTATTTACATTTCCATCATCACACTCCTCCCCTCCTGCGATGTCTGCCCATCCATCTCCACACTGTGAACAAACATCACATTTTCCTATAGTTACATTCACGCATTCATTACTTGTACATACAGGAATCTTGTAATCACAAGTTTCAAGGTCACAGAAAATAACTACTTCATCTATCAAGTAGTAAGGATCTACAACTGGGCAATCATCTATACATTCACATTCTGCATTAGCACAAGATGCTGGAGCAACACATGAAGCTGTTCCTGCTGCATTGTCTGTTATGCAACAGACTTGTCCTGCACTACATCCTCCAGGAACACAATCTGCAAGACATGCATCTCTACATATTCCTCCGCAACATGTTTGACCTGTACAATCTGCATCTGTGAGACATTTGTATGGAAGAACAGATGCTGTTGCTCTGAAGTTTTTGTTGTAACTTCCTTCCATTACTTCTGTTCCTAATGCTTTGTTTTGTATTTGGAAGGCAATACTTACTGTTCCACCATTTACCTTGTTTGTGTTATTGAAAAATACCATTTGAGTTACTCCTACATCTTCTGTTGTTATAAATGTAACTTCTGATCCATTCTCTATCATTCTTACTCTATCGTGATGTAAGTCTATGAATACTTCTCTGTTTGGATCATGTTGTAATCCTGCGATAATTATTACTTTTGATGATTGTCCTTCTGGAGGATATGCAATGTAGTCTGAGCTTTCTATTTCTTGTATCAGACGTTGCATAAGAAGGCTTCCGTTTTGTTCTACTTCTGCTCTAGTTTCGCTTCTTCCTGAGATGTCACTTGAAACTATAGATACTCCTACAAGTGTTCCCGCCATCAAAGCTACTATTCCAGTGAAAAGTAGTAGTTCTACTAGTGAG
>JABICL010000013.1 GCA_018652265.1 Candidatus Peribacteria bacterium | reverse complement strand
TTTAACTAAGGAGGAATGTGTGTCTATGTGTCAGTGTGATTGTGCATGTGATGCAGAATTAGATGTAGATGCTGAAATAATTTCAGATGCAGAATTTAGAGCTAGGATTATGAGATCAAGATATCTAAGAAAGGGGGTGCCGCGCATAGAGTAGTGCTAGAATGTGTACATGAAATCTACAAATTACAGAAAAGGAATGAGCCCAGCTTATGTTTTGGTTGCTGGATCTTTTGTTGCGATTATAGCGGTTGCTGCCGTGGTTTTTTTGAGATCACAATCTCTTATAAGCGACTTTTTGGTTCCAGGTTTAGATAGTGCAGGAAATTTGAGCGCTAGTCTCACAGGTGGTAGTTCATCTGCAAAATATGTGACAGATGCAGAAGGACAAGCAGACATTGAGCCTGATGTTCATACTGTAGTAAAAGTTCCAGATTCAGTGGGTACTATCCCAATAAAAGCTCTTATTCATCCTGGTTTCAAAAATGTTAGTTTCTTCATATATGTTTATGATGGACAAGAACAAGAAAGGAGCGATAAAGGAAAAAACGTATTTAAATTCACCAGATTTTGGTATTCGGATGGTTATATGTCTAGAAACAAAGATAAGAACTTAAAAAGTGCTGTGATAGGTGTGCATGGTGGCGATAATCTTTATGTGTATGTCGATGGCAGTACTATTCCTGAACAATATGATTCTTTGCCATTATACTTTTCTGCTTATAGAGCATCTGGCGCCCAGGGCGGGAGGAGAAGGAATGATGAGACGATTTGTGGAGATGGTGATTTGGAGGGCTATGAAGAGTGTGATGATGGGAACAATGAGGACGGAGATGGGTGTTCGATGATATGTAAGATTGAAGTAGAAGAAGAGGATGAATAGGGCTTTAGGGCTTTAGTACTTTGGGTGTAGTATTGGCGTTATGAAAGAATCATCTAACAAGTCCACAAATGTAGTTTCTATATTTATTGGAGTAATTGTTGTGTTGCTTGTAGTTATATTTGGTGCAACATATTGGCTTATAGAACAGAAAGATATAAATCCAGAATTAGCCGCTTTACCAATACCAACTCTTGATCTTGATGTTGTAGAAATAGAAAAAGCAGAGACTAGTGGCTTAGTTGCTAGGCTTATAGGTAGAAATAATGGAGAAGAGATACATGCTTTTGGACCAAGTCAAACTCGTTCTGGATTTGCTGCTCTTACTGGTAGCAATGGCACAGAAAGACATAATTTATTTATCTGTGATATAGATGGGTTAAGTGCAAGTATCGCATTTGGAAATTTAATCAAATCTGAGAAATTGTCTACAGAAGGGGGAATAAGATTTTGGATTTATGAGTACACAGGTGATGAGGCGGATAGAAAAGCAAGTGGATATACAGGAAGGCAGTTATTCCAAGGTCGTTTTTGGCTTTCTGGAACAGAGAGATCTATTTCTTCTCAACACTTATCTCTACACACAGGCAATATGACACTGTCTGCAGGTAAGACATATTATGTAATGACAGCAGAAGATCTAAATATTGCTACTCGTGATTCAGATGGTGATTCATACAATGATGGATATGAGTCTGCAATTGGAACAAGTCCGAATGATGCGGATACAGATGATGATGGAATTTTGGATTGGCAAGAAAGTGATCCTTCGGAAAATTTTGGAACGAATCCATTGAATAGAGATACGGATGGAGATGGAATTCAAGATGGTACAGAGGCAGGTATAACAGTTTCACATGCAGACACAGCCAATACTTTTGTTTCTGATTCAGATTCGTCTACAACAACCGATCCATTAGTTGCAGATACGGATGGAGATGGACTTTCTGATGGCGAAGAAGACTTGAATAAGAATGGTAGATTAGACAATGCGACAGAAACAGACCCAAATAATATAGATACCGATGGAGGTGGAGCGTCAGATGGAGACGAGGTGAATATGGGGACAGATCCGAAAGTTATAGGAGATGATCTTATGGAAGATTGTTCCACTTCAGAAGATGAAGACTTAGATGGCGTTGCTGGTTGTTATGATAATGATTGTGATTCATATGGTGCATGCTCTGGATTCAATAAATTAATTGAGTCTTATTGTGACAATCAAATAGATGATGATATTGGTGGAGGACAGGATTGTTCTGATGCTGACTGTAGTACCGATTTAGAATGCACGCCTATTTGTGGAGATATGCTAATAACTGGGAGTGAGGAATGTGATGATGGTAAACATTGTGATAATGGAAGCGGTGAGATGGTAGAATGTACAGATGCAGATACATCTGCATGTGGAGCAGCAGAGCAGTGTGAAACACAGAGTTTTGATGGGTGTAGTACAAGTTGCGCAAAAGAGGATGGTTTTTCATGTACAAATGAAGATCCAGACCTTCCAAATGTAAGGACCTCTTGTGAATTCATACAGCCATGGATGTCTGTAATTGCTCCAAAGCCTGGATACCTAAAAAGTTTTATAGATGAGACTGGATATTTGATTAAAAGAGTTACAGGAAATCCGGGGACACTTGCAGGTTCTATATTGCAGGATGTTGCATATAGTGATCCTCCTCAAACTTATATAGATAGAGATAGAAATTGGGGGGAAGTTCTTGCGAGCCATAGATATTCAACTGAATCTCCATGGAATGTTAATGGAGAACTTATTTTGGTAACTAATACAAGAATACAAAATGATGGCTCTGAAACATCGGATTTATTTATTCTTGATGGGAATACACATGAGTTTTTATTCAGGTTTTCTAAATTGCCTGGAAAAATAAGATGGGGACAAGATCCATCTAATCCAAATAAGCTTTATTCATTTAAGTCTAATGGTGCAGATTCCAATGGTGTAATAAATGTCATGGGCGTAAATCCTCCAATTGTGTATCCAAGTATTCCAATGCATTATTCTACTAATTTGTTAGATAAGGGTGTAGATAATCATGGAATCGGAGGAAAAGCTAATGTTATTTATGTAAATGGGAAAGAATATGTTGCATTGCATGGTAGAAATTCAAATGATGATGGCCTTGCATATATTATGGATCTAAGTACCGGAAACAAGATAGCGGAGTATATACTCACAGATGATGATTGTGGATTTATTGATTCCAATACTTGTAAAGAATTAAAAACCAGCTCCATTCAGTTTTCTCCTAATGGAAAACATATTTTAGTTGTATATGATAATTCTGTTGGTAGGATATTAGATGTAGATTTGTCTGCTGGAACCATCAATCCGCATGTGCTTCCTGATCAGGAATGTAATGATGTGAGATTCTGCATAGATTCTATTGCTAGTAAAGGATTTATCAAGATGTCATTGGGACATAGTACTTTTGCTTTAGATAAAACAAAGGATGGAACATATTTGATCGGAGTTGTTCCGACTATTGCAGCTGGTGCTATTTTTAATACATGGGAAACATTAAGTGCAGATAATAGTATAGGTAGTATTTTTGCTATTGATTTAGGTGCCAATAAATTTATATCTATAACTGATCCAGAAGGGGAAGGTCGTGCTACTCATTTTTCTGCAACAAATATTGATAATCCTGGATGGATGATTGTCACTTATAATAATGAAGCTGATCTTGCAAAGAGGAACACTGTAGGACATGACGGAAGTAATAGAAGATACAACGATGAGATAATTGCGATTAATTTGGAAAATTATGACAATCCAAATGGAGTTATAAGATTGGCAAAGACAAGAACTTATGATGTTTATGGTACAGATGGTTATGATAGAGAGCCTCATGCAGCTTCATCTCCTGATGGAAGTCAAATAATGTTTAGAAGCTCATGGGGAGAAATAGGCACTGTGAGCTCCTACGTAATAGATGCTAATTTGCCATGGATCGATTAGGGTTTTAAGGACTCGTTTTATAGTGTCCTAATCCCAAAAGCCCCAAAATCCTAATCCCTGGCCTTGCGGGCCATTTTCGGGTATAATAATCTGATGCTTACGCGTATATCAGTTAGTCTAATAGGGGCGGCAATTACCTTTCTAACAGGAGTATCATCTGCGCATGCATTTGTAGAGATAGGTGAGTTTTTGGGAGAGGATGCTGAGCAGCAACAGCAAGATGATCAAAATGATCCTGGTGCAGATTTTCCTATTCCAGATCTAATGCCAGAAACAAACAATGATCCGGGAACAGATTTTCCAGTACCATTTCTTATTCCAGATTCATCTGATATTCCAACACATACTGTAACGCCAATCAATCATCCTACTGGTAGTCCTCGTGGCATGGGGAATAGAACTGTAGAGAGATATCAAGTGAATAATCCTATAGATCCTGCTAATACGATTCCAGTTCCGATATTAGCTGCTCCTTCAAATGAAAATACAGATAATAGAATTCCTCCTACTTTAGGCAGTGCAAAGCCTCATGGATCGGCTCCAGAGGTGCCACTACCACCAGTTGGAATGCCAATTCAAATTGTTTTTATAATCACTGCAATTTTTACATCTAGTGCCTTCTGCTTAAGGAAGGTATTATTTACATAATTTCTTTTTTACCAAATTTTATTATGCAAGAGTTTAATGAACAAAATAATTCAGAAGAAGACAGCGGAATAGGTCCAGTTCCTTCTGAGGAAACTCCAGAAGCATCTTCTACAGATGATACTTCTGTGGAGAGTCCAGAGGTAGAAGCTAATTCTACAGCTCCAGTGGAACCTGAAGGTGTTGAAGAAGATTTATCAAATCTTTCTGATGCGGAGTTAGAAGCTATGGTTCCTAAATCAAGTAAGGCGCTGCTTTATTCAGCTCTTGCTGCAGCTTTTGTAATTGTTGCAGGTGGAGCATTTTGGTTCCTTAGAGGTGGCATTGCTCCTGTAGAAGATAATGGTTATCCACCATTTCCTACTTTGGATCTAAAAATTGCGGGAGAAGCAGGTGGAGGATTATTTGCTCGTCTTATAGGAACACATGTAGACGGAGGTGAAATCCATTATTTTGAGCCTGCCGAAGCAGGCGTTGGTTTTACAGCTCTCACTGGAGCTCAAAGTCCAACAGATCCAGAAAGACATAATATTTTTGATGCAGATCAAGCTGGCCTAAGTCCAGAAGTTGCTTTTGGTTTTCCAGAAGAGTCTTCTGGAGTAGCTGCAGATGGTGGTGTGATATTCTGGATTTATGAATATGCAGGAGATGAAGAAGATCTTAGAGATAATCAAGGAGCATCTGGTAGAGATTTATTCCATGGCAATTTCTGGTTGTCCGCAGCTCAGAGAGAGGCAGCACCACAGTACGATTGGCTGCATAATGAGACTCCAGTAGATTTTGCAATCTCTGCAGAAAAAAGATATTACGTGATGACTAGTGCAGACATATGTGTGTCTACGATGGATTCCGATGGTGATTCATTGAATGATGGATGTGAGCTGGAAATAGGTACAGATGTAACTGATGCAGATACAGATGATGATGGAGTATTGGATGGCGAAGAGGGTACATATGAAACAGATCCTCTAAGTGAAGACACAGATGGTGATGGGCTACTGGATGGAACAGAGGTAGGTATCGACACTGCTCATGCAGATACAGATGAATCTGTGTTTGTAGCTGATACTGATACTTCTACAACAACAGATCCTCTAGCTCCAGATACAGATGATGATGGGCTAAATGATGGAGAAGAAGATGCAAATGCAGATGGTAATGTAGACGAAACAGAAACAGATCCAAATGTCGCAGATACAGATGAAGGCGGCGTATCGGATGGTGACGAAATAAATACAGATGGAACAGATCCACTTGATCCTAGTGATGATGTTACTGGTCCTACCGAAGACTGTTCTACTTCAGACGATGAAGATTTGGATGGCGCCGCTGGTTGTTACGATGATGATTGTGTTAGTGACACGGATAATTGTGATATGTTTGATACTGCGGTCGAATCTTATTGTGAGAATTCTATAGATGATGATGACGATGGAGACACAGACTGTGATGACACAGATTGTGAATCAAACTCTGCTTGTGAAGAAGAAGAGGAAGAGGTGGAAGTTTGTGATAATGAAATAGACGATGATGGAGATGAATTAACAGATTGTGAAGACATAGATGATTGTTCTGGAGCATTGTGTGGAGCAAATGGTATGGAGTGTTCTGCGGGAATGTGCGAGTGTTCTGGTGGCGAGATTTCAGAAGCTACATGTGATGATGGATCAGATAATGATTGTGATGGATTGGCAGATTGTGAAGACATAGATGATTGTTCAGATGGGGTTGCATGTGGAGCAAATGGAATGGAATGTTATATGGAGAGTTGTTCATGTATGGGGCCAAACGGAGAAGATCCAGAAGTTACGTGTGATGACACAGAAGATAACGATTGTGATGGATTAGCAGACTGTGACGATTCAGACTGTGACAGCGATCCTGCTTGCACTGCTCCTGCGGAAGTTTGTGGAGATATGTTAGTTATTGGTGATGAAACATGTGACGACGGTAAACATTGTGATGATGGAAATGGCACAATGGTTGAATGCAGCGATGTAGATGATTCTATGTGTGGAACTGGAGAAGTTTGCGCTGTTCAGGATGGAGATGGATGTGACATCAGTTGTCAGGTCGAAGTAGGATTTGACTGTACAAATGATGATCCAGATGAAGATACAATTCGCACTACTTGTGAACTTTTGCAGCCAGTTCTAACGGAAGAGTAAGAGGTTAAGGCAACATATAACAAAGGACTCCGCAAGGAGTCCTTTTTTTGTGTATATACAAATACGAATACAATCCAACAAATCCTATTTAACTCCCAAAAACCACAATGAATCCTTTTTCAAGAAAACACCCAGCACTACACGAAGCAACGCTCGCAATAGGAATATTTGTAATAATTGCAATAGTTGCAGGAGGAGTAATGCTCCTAAGAGGACAAGGCACAGAAAATCTAGACATCCCAATCCCAACATTAAGTCTAGAAGAAGCAGACAAGGGATCACCATCCCTTGCAGCAAGACTAGTAGGATCAGATGGGGGAGTAGAAATACATCTATTTACTGCATCAGAAGCAGGATCAGGATTCACAGCACCTTCTGATTCACATGCAATATTCAATTGCCCATCAAACACAGTACCAAATGCAGTATCTGTAGCAACAGCTCATGGTGATCCAAAAGTATTTAACGAAGCAAACTATTGGGGATATGAATACTCAGGAAATGAAAGTGCAAACAGAACAGCAGGAAGAACAGGAGCAGAACTCTTCGATGGAAGATTCTGGCTTTCAGATGCATATACAACAGCTACATCAGGACAATACAACTCAATAAACACAGCAAACATGAAAATGGTTGCAGACAATAGATACTACGTAATGAGCACAGTAGATCTAAGAGTCTCATGTATAGATACAGATGAAGATGGATTAAATAATGGAAGAGAAGATTTAAATAGTAATGGTATAAGAGAAGGAGAAGAAACAGGTATAAACAACCCAGATACAGATGGTGGAACACTTAGTGATCTAGATGAACTTCTAGAAGGAACTAATCCAAATGATCCAAGTGATGATCTTCCATGTGGAGATGGAGTTCTAGATTCTCCAGGAGAAACCTGTGATGATGGAAACAAAATTTCAGATGATGGTTGCTCAGATACATGCCAAGCAGAAACTGGTTTCACATGCCAGGGAGCACCAAGCACATGTCTAACTATATGTGGAGACGGACTAGTAAAAGCAACAGAACAATGTGATGATGGAAATACGGACACCCAAGAAGACGGATGCTCGCAGTATTGCCAAGTGCAATCAGGTTGGTCATGTGACAATTCAGAACCAACAGTATGTAACTTCACAGATATACCTATTCTTCCAGGGCAAGCAGGAGATACAGTTCCACCAGTAATCACATTACTTGGAGATGCAACTGTTACTCTAAGTGTAGGTGATACCTACACAGATGCAGGAGCAACTGCACTAGATAATATTGATGGAGACATTACTGGAAATATACTTGTAGCAAGTACAGTGGATACATCTACTCCAGGAACTTACACATTCACATACAACGTAACAGATGCTGCAGGTAATGCTGCAGTTCAAGTTAGTAGAACTGTGAGTGTTATTGGAATTGCTTCTAATAATCCAATATTTTTGCCATCGAGTAGCGATACAACTGCCCCAGTGATAACCCTTGAAGGTTCGGTAAATAATTATCTTATGCAAGGAGATGAATATATCGATCCTGGATATTCAGCAGTTGATGAAACAGATGGAGACATCACAAGTAGTATGACTTTTAGGATCAGTTTTTGGCCTAAGGGAGCCTCTAGCTCTGTTATAGTTCAGAATATAGATCCTTCTCAGGTTGGGTCATACTATATATGGCATTATGCGACTGATACTGCAGGAAATAATGCAAGCAGAAGTAGGAAAGTTCAAATATCAGATGGTACTCCGCCAGAGGTAACCTTGATTGGTGATCAGGATATTTATTTAAATTTAGGAGATTCTTTCATAGATCCAGGCGCTCGAAATAATCATATTTACTACAATTCCAGACATGTAACTGCTCCTTCTCCTGCTGTAATTGCTACAGGAACAGTGGATACATCTACGTCTGGTACTTATACAATTGATTATAACTATACGGATCCTTGGGGAATTGATGCACCAACAATAACAAGGACTGTGCATGTATTGGCACAAAGTTCTAGTATTTAATTTCTGTGATACAAAAAAGTAAAGTAATTCTTGCGTATAGCCACTATTCCATGTAAATTCTTGCAGCTTCGTTCGTAATCTTTGTCGTGATATCACTAAGCAAAGAAAAGCCTAGATGGCGCGAACCTCTCCTAAAAATGAAAGGATTAATCACCAGAAAAATCGGCATGTCCAGAATGTTCCAGGAGGATGGATCGGCCATTGCTGTAACATATTTGAAGGTAGAGCCAAATACAGTTATTCGTACCAGAGAGAAAGAAAGAGATGGATATGATGCTATCGTTCTTGGTATAGAGCCAAAGAAATGGAAGACAAGAAAGGGGAGCGAGAGAGTAAAATATGCAAAAGAAAAGGAGTTCACAGTTGATTCACTAGAGGGTATCGAAGTTGGATCTCAGATTACCTCTGATTCTGTTCCAGAAGAAAGCATGGTTACAGTCGTTGGAACCTCAAAAGGTAAAGGTTTTGCAGGTGTTATAAAAAGACATAATTTCTCTCGTGGACCAGAAACTCATGGTTCTCATCATCACAGAGAACCAGGATCTGTAGGTATGTGTGATATGCCAGGAAAGGTGCTAAAAGGTAAAAAAATGCCAGGTAGAATGGGAATGGAGAAAGTCACTTTGCGTAGTTGTAAGGTGGTTTTTTCTAATCCAAAAGAAAATTTAATTGCCGTGAAAGGGCCTGTTCCAGGATCAAATGGTTCTATTGTTATTTTGAATGTTGAATCCGTACCAGCCTAATGATGAAAATTGATATTTATGACAGTGCCGGCAAGAAGAAAACAACTCAGGATCTTCCTGAAGAGATCTTCTGTGCTCCTATAAATGAAGGGCTAATGCATCTTGCTGTTCTTAGGCAGCAAGGAAACAGAAGAATCCCTGCAGCACATGTAAAAAGCAGAGGAGAAATTGAATGTTCTACAGCTAAGCTTTACAGGCAGAAAGGAACAGGAAGGGCAAGGAGAGGGTCTGCAAGTGCAAATATCTTGCGCGGTGGAGCAAAAGCATTTGGACCAAGAAACATAAGAAACTTCACTAAGGATATGCCAAGAAAAATGAGGCAGAGTTCACTTAAATCATGTCTTTCATATAGCGCAAAGAATGGAAGAGTTCTTGGTTTAGAAAAATATGAAGGAGAAGCAAAAACAAAATCTTTCGTTGAATTGATTTCTAAATTACCTGTGACCGTTGGTAGAAAAACTATATTTATACTTCCTGAAAAGATGGAAAAGCTAGAACTCGCTTCTAGGAATATTCCAGGCGTAAAGACTCTTAGAGTCGAATATTTGAATCCAGAAGATGTTGTAGGTGCATGGAATTTGGTATTTGTAGGCGATTCGATAAATAAGACAACTGAAATGCTTAAGTGCTCTAAATCTTCACCAGTATCTTCTGAAAAATAATGAATCTTACATCTGTCATCATGGGCGAAGTAGTTACAGAAAAAGCAGAGAGACTCAAGCTTAGTAAAGTTTATACATTACGTGTAAATCCAAAAGCTACAAAGATAGATGTGAAGAGCGCTCTTAGAAAATATTACTCTGTAGAACCGGAAAGTGTTCGTATAGTAAATGTTCCACCAAAAACAAGAGTTGTTGGACGTGGAAAAACTATACAAAAGAGACATAGAGCAAAACATGCTCTTGTTAAGTTGTCTGCAAAAAGTAAGCCAATTGATTTATCTACTTTCCAGATCAACTAACCACTAACCACTAATCACTAGCCACTAATCTTAATGCCAGTAAGAGTCTACAAACCAACGAGCCCAGGAAGAAGAAAAATGAGTGTCTCAGACTTCTCAGCTCTCTCGTCCAAAAAGCCAGAGAAAAGCCTTTCTCCTGGAAAAAAGAGCATCTCCGGTAGAAATGCTCATGGTAGAGTTACTGTTAGAAGACGTGGTGGAGGACACAAGAGAAGACATCGTATTGTTGATTTTGACCGAACAGACAAAGCAGGAGTTCCAGGAACTATAAAAGCTATAGAGTACGATCCAAATAGAACTGCATGGATAGCACTTGTGTATTACAAAGATGGAGAAAAGAGATACATAGTTGCTCCAGAAGGGCTAAAAGAAGGGGATCAAGTTGTCTGTGGAGAGAGAACAAAAGTAAAAGTAGGAAACAGAATGCAGCTGAAGCATATTCCTACTGGATTTAAAATTTACAATGTACAAATCCAGCTTGGAAAGAAAGGGTCAGTTGTAAGAAGTGCTGGATCTTCTGCAATGCTTACATCTCTAGATGGAAAATATGCACAAGTTCAGCTTCCAAGCGGAGAAGTTAGATACGTACCTAAAGAGTGCTATGCATCTATTGGTACAGTTTCACATTCAGAACATAGCCTTATAAAGATAGGAAAAGCAGGAAGAATGAGATGGATGGGTAGACGTCCAAAGGTACTTGGAAAGTCCATGAATGCAGTAGATCATCCACATGGTGGTGGTGAAGGACATGGTCCTATTGGTTTGAAATATCCTAAAACTCCATGGGGTAAGCCAGCCCTTGGTGTTAAAACTAGAAAAAGAAAGAATACAACGAATCGTTGGATTGTAAGAAGAAGGCCAAAGAAGCGCCGAAAGGGCAAATAATTTGTTCCATTACTAGCTTATAGCTTGTAGACTCATCCCACTTTTATCCCTCACAAGAAATGTCCAGATCATCCAAAAAAGGCCCATATATCGATCAAAAGCTCTTCAAAAAAGTCATGAAAATGATCGAATCTGGTGATAAGAAAATTATAAAGACATGGGCAAGAGCTTGTGACATACCACCTGAATTTGTAGGTTTTACATTCGGTGTACATAACGGAAAGGATTTCGTTCCTGTATACGTTACAGATCAGATGGTAGGTCATAAACTTGGAGAATTCTCTTTTACTCGCAAATTTAAAGGCCATGGTGGAAAAATGGCCGAAGCTCAGCGTAAAGCTGCCTAATAAATATTATGAAAGCTCACCTTCGTCATTCTCGGATCTCCATGAAAAAAGCAAATCTAATTGCTTCCATGATTCGTGGCATGAAAGTAGAAGAGGCTTTGCATGTTCTTGAGAGATTGCCAAAGAAAGGAGCTCAGAGGCTTTATAAGTTGCTTGCTTCGGCAGCATCAAACGCAGAGAACAATGAAAAGCAGAACAAGAATGATCTTTTTATAAAGACTCTTATAGTTAATAAAGGACCAAGTTTTAGAAGATTTATTCCTATAGCCCGTGGAAGAGCAAGAAGAATAGAAAAGGCAACAAGTCATATGAGCGTAGAGCTTGGAATAATTATGCCTGAAGGAGAAGAAAATAAGATTAAGAAAGAAGATAAAAAAGCTGTTAAAGAAGCCAAGAAAGTTGAGAAGAAGCAAAACAAAAAAGAAGAAAAGAAGACTGATGAAAAAGTCGAGTACAGTGAATCTAAGCCTCAGGAGTCTTTTGGAAAGCAAGAAAGTGAGGCAGGTCAGAATGAACAAAAAGCTACCAAAGAATCCAGTCAGAGTGGAGCCACTTTTGAGCAGCACCGCCAAGGTTCTAGAGGATCTTAATTTTTTACACTTTATTTATGGGACAAAAGGTCAACCCCAACGGCTTCAGACTTGGTATCACGACTACGTGGCCTAGTACATGGTTTGCAGGAAGAAAGAAGTATAAACAGTATTTCTTACAAGATGTTGCGATAAGAAAATTTATAACAAATCGTGTTAGAGATGCTGGTATTACTCGTATAGAGATTGAAAGAACAAAGAAAATCTCTGTGGCCATACATACTAGCAAGCCTGGAGTTATTATCGGTAAACAGGGAGCTGCAATAGATGAGCTAAAGAAAGATATGGAAAAAACTTTTGGAGAACGTTTCGAGGTAAATATTCGTGAAGTAAGAAATCCAGAAGCAGATGCTTATGTGATTGCAGAAGTTATACGTGGCCAATTAGAAAGACGTATGCCTTACAGGCGTGCTGTAAAAATGGCTATAGAGAAGGCAACGCAAGCAGGAGCACTAGGAGTAAAGATTCGAGTATCTGGAAGATTAAATGGTGCAGAAATTGCACGTAGTGAACTATTCAAGGACGGTAATGTTCCTTTGCATACACTAAGGGCAAATGTTCAATTTGCTGTTGCCCATGCAGCAACTACATATGGAGCACTTGGTATAAAGGTATGGGTATATAAAGGAATGGTATTTAAACAGATACAAGATGTTCAGTCTTCTTCATTAGAATTATCATAAAAATTTACAATGTTACAACCAGCAAAGACAAAGCACAGGAAATCACACAGACTGAGAGGTAGTTTCAGTGGAAAGGCTACGCGTGGAGCACAACTTGCTTTTGGAGCTGTGGGGCTTAAGTCTCAGGGGACTGCTGAAATAACATCTAGACAAATAGAAGCAGCTAGAAAAGTTATGACACACACTCTAAAGCGTGGAGGAAAAATCTGGATTAGAATTTTCCCTCACAAGCCTGTTACCAAAAAGGGGGCAGAGGTACCCATGGGATCTGGTAAAGGAGCTATAGAGTACTATGTTGCAACTGTTAAACCAGGTCATGTGCTTTTCGAAATAGGAGGAGTCGATGAAACATTGGCAAGAGAAGCTCTTCGTCTTGCAGCTTATAAGTTACCTATAAAGACAAAAGTTATTTCCCGAATACGTCACGAATAAATATGTCAAAAATAATCACAATTGCCGAGCTAAGAAAAATGCAAGAAGCGGATTTGGTCCGTGAAGCAAATCAGCAATACAGAAAAATAGGAAAGCTGAAGCTTATGGTGAAGGGCGGAAAAGAAAAAGCCCATCATTTGCTAAAAATAGAGAGAAGACAGTTATCCAGAATACTCACGATATTATCAGAGCTCAGAAGATCTGATGAAAGTAACAAAGATTTACCCGCTAACAAGCTTGTAGCAAGTAGTAAGTAGCTTGTAGTATGCCACTCCCAATTCACTCAGTATTATGAGAATCAAAAAAGGAACAGTCACATCGGCAAAAATGGATAAGACCGTCACAGTATTGGTTACAAGGTCGGTTATGCATCCCATCTATCGTAAGCGTTTCCCTGTTAGTAAGAAATTCCTAGCAGATACAGCAGGAATGGATGTAAAAGAAGGTGATCTAGTAGTGATTGGTGAAACTGCTCCAATGAGTAAAAGAAAGAGATTTAAAGTTTTGGAGATTATTGGGAAAAAAGAAACAATAGATGTATCTCTAGATCAAGAATTAGAAAGTGTAACTAAAGATTCAGATTCCACAGACCAAACAGAATAATGGTACAACCTCAAACAATATTGGCTGTTGCAGATAACACTGGCGCAAAACGCGTACAGTGCATAAAGGTGCTTGGTGGATCCAAGAGACGTTATGCAGGTATTGGAGACATAATAGTGGTTGCAGTAAAGAATGCAGCGCCTAGAGGAACAGTAAAGAAAAAAGCAGTAGAGAAAGCAGTTATCGTCAGAACAAAAAAAATCACTAAAAGAAAAGATGGTAGCGGAATTAGGTTCGATGAAAATGCATGCGTAATAGTGGAAGGAAACAAAGAGCCAAAAGGAACTAGAATATTTGGTCCTGTAGCAAGAGAGCTCAGAGGTAAAGGATTCCAGAAAATTATTTCTTTAGCACCAGAAGTTTTATAACAGACTTATCATGAAATTCCATACAGGCGACAACGTCGTAGTCATTGCAGGCAAGGATAAAGGAAAAACAGGAAGAATCCTGAGGGTGCTAAGTAGCACAAACAGATTGGTAGTTGCTGGCATAAATATGAGAACGAAGCACATGAAAAAGAGTCAGCAAAGCCCTGGAAGAAAAGTTAGTTATGAAGCAAGTTTGAATGCAAGTAATGTCATGCTATTAGATCCAAAAACAAAGAAAAGAAGTAGGATGGGAAGCAGATTTGATAGCGCAGGAAAGAAGGAAAGATTTGCAAAAAATAGTGGAGAAGCCCTTGTTTCTGGAAAGAAGCTAAAGAAACTTATAGAAGATGAGGGGAAAGATGGAAAGGATTCAAAAGAGGAAAAGGATGAAAAGGGGGAGAGTACAAAAAAGAAAAAGAAAAAAGCGCCAGCATCCAAAAAATCTAAATCCTAAATACTAGAAGCAAAATGAAATTCAAATCTCTACAAGAAAGGCTAAAAGGACCAATATCAGATTCTCTGAAAGAGAAGCTGGGAAGAAATAATCCAAATTCACTTCCAGGTATAGAAAAAGTAACTGTAAATGTTGGTATAAACAAATCGAGAATGGATGGATCTGAAATGCTTGATTACATAGTAGAAAGCCTCAAGCAAATTACAGGCCAGAAGCCAGCTCTTAGATCTGCAACCAAGTCTGTCAGTAATTTTAAGATTAGAGAGGGGATGGTAGTAGGAGCTCAAGTGACTATGAGAGGAAAGAAAATGTATGATTTCTTGGATAGGCTCATACATGTTGCCCTTCCTCGTGTAAGAGATTTTCGTGGTGTTAAAACCAAGTTTGATGGGCATGGAAACTACTCTATGGGAATAATAGAGCACACAGTGTTCCTAGAAGTCCCTCTTCCAGATGCTTCTAAGGTGTTTGGTTTTCAGATAACTATCACAACTACTGCAGATAACGATGAGGAGGCTATAGAGCTTCTCAAGGCAGTTGGAGTGCCTTTTAGGAAGAAAAGCTAAGGATTAGGTATTGTACGTATTGTAGGCAGAATTTGATTTGTCGTATTAAGTCTGTACCTACCTTACCTTCAATACCTACCTCACTTACCATACCTAATAAATACTCGATTATTCCTAGCAATACCCCAAAAACACCCCTATAATTCCTCAGCTTTGTATTTCCCGAATTTTTGATATGGCCAGAAAAGCAGTTGTCGTAAAACATCTCAAGAAGAAGGAGGCTTTCCTAAGAGCTCTTAGAGACGGTAGGAAGCCAAAATTCCCAACACGCGTATACAACCGTTGTAGTATATGCGGACGTGTACGTGGATTCATGGGATTCTTCGGAATATGTCGTATATGTTTTAGAGAGCTTGCTGCAAATGGCGATATGCCAGGAGTTACCAAGTCGTCTTGGTAATAATGAATAATTAACAATGAACAATTAATAATTAAAGAATACCAATTTATATGCCAGTAACTGATCCAATATCGGACCTTCTAACAAGAATGCGCAATGCACAGAAAGCTCGTCATGAAGAGTGCAGATGCCCATGGTCTAGACACAAAGAAGAGCTTTGTAACACCATAAAGAAATCAGGATTCATTTCTGAGGTAAAGACAGAAGGTGAAGGCATTTCAAAAGAGATCGTTGTTAATTTTAGTGATGAATATCCAAAGCTTGTTCTTACCAGAGTTAGCAAGCCAGGTCGTAGAGTTTATTCTGGTAAGGACAACCTAAAGCCAGTTCTTAGAGGTTTTGGTATTGCAGTTTTATCAACAAGTAGTGGAATTATGACCGATAAAGAAGCGAAGAGAATTGGAGTGGGAGGAGAGATTCTTTGTACTATCAACTAATATGTCGCGAATAGGAAAAAAATCAATCGGCATTCCATCTGGAGTTACTGTAACGGTAAGTGGCAGTACAGTTGTTGCCAAGGGTCCTAAAGGCGAATTAAGTCTTAATACTCTTCCAGAAGTAAGTGTTGAGATAAAAGACAACGAAATTACAGTTTCTAGAATAAATGATGAAAAGCAGTCGCGAGCAAGACATGGTTTAACTCGTTCGCTTATATCAAATATGGTTGATGGAGTCGGAAAAGGATATGAAAAGAAACTGGAGATCATAGGTGTGGGATACAAAGCACAAGGAAAAGGTAAGGCAGTATCTCTAAGCCTTGGATTTTCACATCCTGTGGAATACAAGGTTCCTGATGGAGCAGAAGTTCAGAATGATCCAGAAAACAAACAGATATTGGTTATATCTGGTGCAGATAAACAGCTTGTTGGACAGGTTGCTGCAGATATAAGAGCATTTAGACCACCAGAACCATACAAAGGTAAAGGTGTTCGGTACGTAGATGAATATGTTCAGAGAAAAGTTGGTAAAGCTGTAGGTAAAGCAGAATAGTTTTTAATTAAAAATTTATGATTCTCAAGAAGATAAAGAATAGGCTAGCAAGAAAAAGACGCATTCGCGGAAGAGTCTGTGGTACCGCAGAGTGCCCTAGAATGAGTGTATATAGATCTCTTACAGGTATATATGTGCAAATAATTGATGACAACTCAGGTAAAACTTTGGTATCTGCTTCTACAAAAGAGCAGAAAAAAGGAAAGAATGAAGAAGCAGCAAAGAGTCTAGGAAAGCTGATTGCAGAGAAATCAAAGAAACTAAATGTAGAGAAAGTCGTTTTCGATCGTAATGCTTACAAGTATCATGGTCGCGTAAAAGCCCTTGCAGACGCAGCTCGCGAAGGGGGGCTCAAATTCTAACTATACTTAAATGGCAAAATCCTCACGCCCTGATCGCAAAAGAAAAGATAATCGCTCGAGAGAGCCGAAGGAATTCGATGAGCATGTTTTACAAATTGCTCGTGTTACACGTGTTGTAAAAGGTGGTCGTAGAATGAGATTTAGAGCAGCTGTAGTTATAGGAAATAGAAAAGGTAGAGTAGGTTTTGGACTTGGTAAGTCTGGTGAGGTTCAAGGTGCAATACAAAAGGCAGTTGCAGATGCAAAGAAAAATATGATTCGTGTTCCTTTGGTGAAAGGAACAATCACTCATGATATCGATCACAAATTCAAAGCTGCAAGAATTCGTTTAATTCCAGCATCTGAAGGTACAGGAATTATTGCTGGAGGATCACTTAGACCTATTATGGATCTTGCAGGAGTAAAAAACATCTTGGCCAAGAGGTATGGAACTGCAAATGTTCTTGTAAACGCTCAGGCTACTATGGAAGCTCTCTCTATGATAAGAGCACCAAAAGATTACAAAGAAGATGTAAAAAAAGATGTTGTTACCGATGAATTGAAAAATGCACAGGAAGATTTAGATGCAAGAGGAGGAGAGAATGTAAAAGAAGTTTCAGTTTCATAAATTATGCTTAACGAAATTAAACCAACCAAAGGCTCAGTAAAATCACGAAAAAGAATAGGTCGTGGAGATGGCTCTGGAAGAGGAACATTTTGTGGCAAAGGTGTAAAAGGTCAGAAGGCAAGATCAGGAAGAGGAAAAGGTGCACAGTTCGAAGGAGGTCAGACGCCTCTTATAAGAAGACAGCCAAAGAGAGGAGGATTTTCTAATCCAAACAGAGAAGAGTACGAAGTAATCAATCTTGATGCATTAGAAAAATCTCTTGATGCAGGATCTTACGACATTACAGCTCTTATAGATGCTGGAATTGTTCGTGGCAAACTACCTGTAAAGGTTCTTGGTCGCGGAGAAATAAAAAAGAAATTTAATATTACTGTTAATGCTGCCTCAAAGACTGCAAAAGATGCACTAGCAAAGGCAGGTGGTTCTGTTACGATTATATAGAATTGTTTACTTATTTACGTCAACTATGGCGATCAGAGGAATTGCGTAAGCGCATTTTATTCACTCTGGGGCTTCTTCTAGTATATAGAATTGTTGCTCATATTCCTGTTCCTGGTGCAAATCCAGAAGCACTTAGTAATTTCTTGAGTACGCGTGGAGGAGGAGCTTTGGGAGTATTCGCAGCGCTTACAGGTGGAGCTATAGATAATTTCTCTATAGTTTTACTCGGACTTTCTCCTTATATTAACGCTTCGATCATAATGCAGCTTTGTACTGTTATTTTTCCAAAGATGGAAGCTCTTTCAAAGGAGGGACAACAAGGACAACAGAAGATCAATAAATACACTCGTTTTGTTACATTTCCAATCGCATTTCTACAAAGTTACGGATTCTTGCTACTTATAAATGCAGGATCTGCACAGCTTGGAGGACAGTTGATAGATACATCTTTCCCAGGTGTTCTAGGGCCTATGGTTA
Source organism: Candidatus Peribacteria bacterium (assembly GCA_018652265.1). Classification (GTDB taxonomy): domain Bacteria; phylum Patescibacteriota; class Gracilibacteria; order Peribacterales; family Peribacteraceae; genus JABICL01. Next base: position 12,378 of record JABICL010000013.1, on the reverse strand, counting down.
TAGTGGCAGCTGGAGCATTATTCCTTATGTGGCTTGGAGAAGTAATTACAGAGAAGGGAATAGGTAATGGTATTAGTCTTATAATTTTCACAGGTATTGTTTCTGGAATGCCATCAGTATTATCTAATATGTTTATTGCAGGAGCAGGTAAGCAAGCTCCTTTTATATTCTTCTGCATACTTACATTTGGTTTACTTGTTGCTGTAGTTCTCTTTACAGAGGCTCACAGGCTTATACCTATTACATATGCAAACCAAGGTGCTGGTCGTGGTGTTCAGGGGGCTATTCCTATACGTGTAAATCAAGCAGGAATGATTCCTATTATCTTCGCAATATCTCTTATAACTTTCCCTGGAATTATTGCTCAGTTTTTGGCAACAGCTCCTAGATTTCAAGGAATGGTAGGATTTATAGGAACTTACTTGAATGCTAATAATCCGAGCATTCTTTATATTCTGGCCTACTTCTCGCTTGTGATGTTGTTTACATATTTCTATGTGTCTGTGACATTTCGTCCAGAGCAACTTGCAGAAGATATTCAAAAGAGAGGAGGATTTATTCCTGGTATTCGTCCAGGTAGAAATACGGCAGAGCTACTAAAGAAAGTATCTATCCATTTGAATTTATGGGGTGGAGTATTCTTGGGTGTTGTTGCAATAATTCCTCTGGTATTTACCAAGTATTCAAGTTTGAGCTCTCAGGATCTTATAATCTCAGGATCTGGACTTATTATCGTCGTAGGAGTTGTACTTGAGTTGATTCGTCAGATAAATGCGCAGTTACTTGCGCATGATTATGAGAAGCTGACTTGAGGCGTTATGTACGTTATGTACGTTATGTACTTTAGGTACTTTATGTACTTTATGTACTTTAGGTACGTTATGTACGTTATGTACTTTAGGTACTTTATGTACTTTATGTACTTTAGGTACGTTATGTACTTTAGGTACGTTAGGTGTACCTAAGATACCTAAGATACCTAAGATACCTAAGATACCTAAGATACCTAAGATACCTAAGATACCTAAGATACCTAACCCTCCTAATTCTTGCTATCTCAAGCCCTTTTCACTAAAATATTGCTATGCCAAAAGATCCAAAAAAGGCGCCTAAGAAGGCAAAAGCGAACAATTACGGTGCGGAACATATTCAAGTTTTGGAAGGTTTAGAACCCGTTAGAAAACGTCCTGGAATGTACATAGGATCAACTGGAACAAAAGGATTGCATCACTGTGTATATGAGATAGTAGATAACTCTATGGATGAAGCTATGGCGGGGCACTGTGACAATATTTTTGTTACTCTGCATGATGATGGTTCTGTGAGCGTAGAAGATAATGGTCGTGGTATTCCTGTAGATATTCATCCAAAAGCAAAAAAGCCAGCTCTTGAAGTAGTTCTTACTGTGCTACATGCTGGTGGAAAATTTGGTGGTGATGATAGTGGATACAAAGTATCTGGAGGTTTACATGGAGTTGGATCATCTGTGGTAAATGCTCTTTCTACACACATGAGAGCAGAGGTTTACAGAGACGGAAAAATTCATATGCAGGAATATAAGAGGGGAGTGACTGTTGCAAAACTTAAGGTTCTTGGAAATACAAAGAAACATGGAACAAGAATTCAATTCATGCCTGATAGCGAAATATTTGAAACTCTTACTTTTAGTTTTGGTACGCTGCTTAATCATTTTAGACAACAGGCATATCTAACTAGAGGAATTACAATAAGTATTATAGACGAGAGAAAAGAAAGGCCAGAGGAAGACTTGAAGTTACCGAGGCAATATAGATTTCATTTTGAAGGTGGAATAAGTTCATATGTTAAACATCTAAATGAGCAAAAAGGTGGAATAGGTGAAGTTGTTTGGTTTGATAAGGAAATCCCTGAAGGATTTGTAGAAATTGCTATGCAATACACTCATGCATTCCAAGAGCATGTTGTTACTTTTGCAAATAATATTCATACAATAGAAGGTGGAATGCATCTTACCGGTTTTAAAGCTGCAATCACTAGAACTGTAAATGCATATGCTCGTGATCAGAAACTTCTAAAAGAGAAAGATGACAATATGACTGCAGACGATGTAAGAGAAGGGCTTACTGCAATAGTTTCTGTAAGACTTAAGGAGCCTCAATTTGAAGGTCAGACAAAAGGAAAATTAGGAAATCCAGAAATGAAGACTGCGGTAGAGAGTGTGGTAAATGAAAAGCTAGCGACCTACTTAGAAGAAAATCCTGGAGAAGCAAAATCTATAATTGGAAAAACACTACTTGCTTCTAGGGCTAGGTTAGCTGCTCGTGCAGCTCGTGATTCTGTAATACGTAAAGGCGCACTAGAAGGAATGACTCTTCCGGGAAAGTTAGCAGATTGCTCTAGTAAAGATCCTGCGAATTCGGAGCTTTACATCGTAGAGGGAGATTCTGCTGGAGGTTCTGCCAAACAAGGCCGTAATCGCGATTTTCAGGCCATTTTGCCACTACGTGGAAAGATATTGAATGTGGAGCAGGCGAGGATGGATAAGATGCTTGCAAATAACGAAATTAAAGCATTGGTTATTGCTATGGGTGTTGGAATAGGAGAAATGAAAGACATGGAGAAGCTTAGATATGACAGAATTGTAATAATGACAGATGCTGATGTAGATGGAGCTCATATTCGCACGCTACTTCTTACATTCTTGTTTAGATATTATCCTGAGCTTATAGAGGGAGGACATGTTTATATAGCACAGCCACCTCTGTATAAACTTTCTAAAGGTAAAGAATTCGAATATGCATATACAGAAGATGAAAAGTCAAAAGTTCTTAAAAAGTGGAATGCGTTTATTGAGGATGGAAAGGATTCAAAGGATGAAAAGGATGGAAAGGAGTCAGAGGATGAAGTGTTATCAGAAGATGAGGATGAAGATACAACTAAGAAAAAATCACCAAAAGTTGTTTTGCAAAGATATAAGGGTCTTGGAGAAATGAATCCGGAGCAGCTCTGGGAAACCACAATGGATCCAGAGCAGAGGATTATGCTTCAGGTAACTGTAGAAGATGCAGAAGGTGCTGATGCAGTATTTACTACTCTTATGGGTTCAGAAGTAGCACCTAGAAGAAAGTTCATACAGACTCATGCTAAGGGAGTGAAGAATTTGGATGTTTGACGAGTGGCTAGTAGTTAGTGGGTAGTGACTAGTCGGTAAGCGAGAACAAAACCTGTTTTAATCTTGCAAACTTTCTAACCACTAATCACTAACTACTAACTACTTATTCAGACTCCTGCTTAAAATCGCCCAAACGATCTTTAATGCTATAAATATCCAAATTATCTTTTCCAAGTAATTTTACTACTTCTGAAACAGCATCTTCGAAAGGAATTTCTTCTTGTTTTCCTGCTTTCATATTTCTCAGGATTATTTTCCCATTCTTTACTTCCATCTGTCCCATAAGAAGCGTGAAAGTAGCTTCAAACTTATCTGCTAGACGCATTTGGCTTTTTAGAGATGCTTCTCCAAGTGCTCCGATTGTGTGAACTCCAGTGTTTCTAAGGCTCTCTATAAGCTTAAGAGATTTCTTTTTTGCATCTGGTCCAAGTTGAGCAACAAAAACATCTACTTGATCTTTCATAGGAGCTTTTACTCCTGCTTCTTTCATATGCCATATAATTCTCTCTACTCCAGCTCCAAATCCTATTCCTGGAGTAGGAGGTCCACCTAAGAGTTCTATGAGACCATCATAATGTCCTCCGCCTGCTACTGCATTTTGTGAACCTGTAGATTGGTCCCAGAATTCAAACACTGTCTGATTGTAATAATCAAGCCCGCGTACCAAGTTTGGATTTTTGTCATATGGAATTCCGTATTCATCTAAATATTCGAGAAGTCTTTCGTGAAATTCTATACTTTCAGCGCTTAAATACTGATCTATTTTTGGTGCCATTTTTACCAAAATTACGCAGTCTTCGTTTTTGCAATCGAGAACTCTTAGAGGATTGTGCTCTAGTCTTCTCTGACAATCTTCACATAGATTTCTTTCTTTTCCTGCAAAGTGATCTTTTAGAGCGCTTGAGTATTCTTTTCTATTTTCTGATTCTCCTATGTTATTTATCTGAAGCTTTAAGCGATCAAATATTTGTAGGTCTTTAAAAATATGAGACAAAACATTTATAAGCTGAGCATCTAGACTTGGGTCTGATATTCCAATCATTTCAAAATCACATTGGAAGTGTTGTCTGTATCTTCCTTTTTGAGGTCTGTCATATCTAAATACAGGGCCCATTGAATAAAGCTGAACTGGTTGTGGAAGTTGCTGCATTCCATGTTCTACGTATGCTCTACAAACTCCTGCCGTGTATTCAGGGCGCAAAGCCCATTCTTCTTTGTGCTCTGTTTTTCCTTTGCGCTCTACTGTGAAAATTTCTTTCTCCATTATGTCTGTGTGAAGACCTATTCCTCTATCAAATACACTCTTATTTTCGAATATAGGTGGTTCGATTCTTTTGAATCCAGCTTGTCTAGCACGGTGCCTGACAGCCTTTTTTATATATGTCTGATATTGCTGATCTTCGGGCAGCACATCGTATGTGCCTTTTGGTGTACGTATAGGTTCGGCCATGGCTATAGATTATAGAGATTAAGGCTGGAGATAGCAATGCTGAGCAATTGATTATTGCACTCCGCTCGCGTGCTTAAGGTGGTATATGCGACGAAATCAACATGGGATTGATAATATATTGGTACCCAAGAATGATTTATTACGCAAAATACCACCTGCACGCTTGCTACCTGGTATGTCATGCTGAGCCGTGCTGAGCGAGTAGAACTAGAAGCAGAGTGAGCTTGCGAACGAAGCTTTAGTTCTGCGAGTCGAAGTACGTGTCGAAGCATTATAATTGCTAACCACTTTCCCTAAATTTCCCTATTTTCCTCTATCTCAACCTGATATTCTTATCTCATATGCCAGCACAATCATTAGATCAGGTCGTATCTCTATGTAAACGTCGTGGATTTATATTCCCAGGGTCAGAGATCTATGGAGGTCTCGCAAATAGTTGGGATTATGGACATTTGGGTACAGAGCTCAAAAATAGCATTCGCGATTGGTGGTGGGATAGATTTGTTACCAAAAGACAAGATATGGTTGGAATAGATGCAGCCATAGTAATGAATCCAAAAGTGTGGGAGGCAAGTGGTCATGTACAAAATTTCAATGATGCAATGATTGACTGCAAAGAATGTAAAGGCAGATTTCGTGCAGATCATTTAATAGAAGATAAATATCCTGATGTTAAAGTCGAAGGCAAATCTCCAGAAGAGCTAACAGAAATAATAAAAGAAAAAGAAATTCCATGTCCTAAGTGTGGATCAAAAGGAAAATTCACAGATGCTAGAACTTTTAATTTGTTATTCAAAACAAGCTTGGGTGCTGTGAGCGGAGAGGATAAACAAGATGTTTATTTACGTGGAGAAATAGCTCAGGCTATGTTTGTTAATTTCAAAAATGTATTAAATACATCTAGAAAAAGAATTCCATTTGGAATTGCATCTATTGGTAAGGCTTTTCGAAATGAAATTACTCCAGGTAATTTTACTTTCAGAACACTTGAATTTGATCTTATGGAATTTGAGTACTTTATAAGAGAAGAGGAATGGGAGAAGCAGTTTGATTATTGGCTTGCAGAAGAGCAAAATTGGCTATCTGAAATTGGTATAGATAAGAAGAACTTGCGAACTAGAGAACATACTCAAGATGAACTTTCTCATTATTCGAAGAGAACTGCAGATGTGGAATACAACACTCCATTTGGATGGAAAGAATTATTTGGATTGGCTTACAGAACAGACTTTGATCTAAAAAATCATATGGAGCACAGTGGAGAAGATCTAAACTTTACTGATCCAGATACAAATGAGAAATTTGTACCACATGTAATTGAGCCTACCTTTGGACTTTCTAGGCTAACTCTTATAGTTTTACTCGAAGCCTATAATGAGGAGGAATTAGAAAATGGAGATAAGCGTACAGTTATGAAATTTAATCCAAGAATTGCGCCAGTTCAGGTCGCAATACTTCCTCTAAGTAAAGATGAGAGATTAATTGCAAAGGCTCAGGAGATTTATGACATCTTAAGCAAAGAAACAAATTTGAGACTAGATTTTGATATTACAGGTTCTATAGGAAAGCGTTATAGAAGGCAGGACGAAATAGGTACACCAAAATGCATCACTATAGATTTTGGAACTATTGGAGATGATGACAATCAATGCAAGAAAGACTGTGTAACTGTTCGTGATAGAGATTCGCTAAGCCAGGAGGAGGTTAATATTGCGAAATTAGTTGATGTATTGAAATAGGATCTAAAATCCTAGCTTTCCTCGAGTGAGTCAGCCGCGGCTGACGAATTGAGAGGCGGCTTTTCTATGCTCATAAGGGGGCCTCTCCACTCGTCCGCCAAGGCGGACTCGGTCGAGGAGAGCCCGAGAAAGGCTTTAGTAGCAAGATTTAGTTAATCGTTTGCCATTTTTAGTTCCAACTACCACAGTATCCTCAATTCTCATTCCCCATTTTCCAGGGAAATAAATTCCTGGCTCTATGGTGATAACTTCATTTTCTAGTAGTTTAACCTTTTTGGCTTTCTGTGAGATAGATGGCCCCTCGTGAACCTCTAGTCCTACTCCATGTCCTAGAGAGTGTATGAAGTACTCTTCATATTCTCCAAGAATTTTTCTGGCAGCTTTATCTAAACTTATATTCGTACAACCTGTTTTTGTCAGCTTTGTTACTTCTGTGACTGTTTTAGATAACAAGTCAAAAACCTGTTTTTGTTTATCTGTAGGCTTGCTTGCAAAAAATACACGGCTGCAATCACTGCAATATCCATTTACTTTCACTCCTATGTCTATTTGTATTACATCTCCTTTTTTAAGTTTAGAGTTTCCTGGTTTGTGATGTGGTTTACTTGAGTTTTTTCCGAATGCAACGATCGAATCAAATGACATGCTTTCTGCTCCAAGTTCATGTGCGAGAGATTCAATCTTCCATGACAGTTTCGATTCTTTGATTCCAGGTTTTAGCATTCTTGGAATTTTTTTCATTATTTCATCTGTGATAGCGCATGCTTTTTTTATATTTTTTATTTCTTCATTACTTTTTCTTCTTCTTATTTTTTCTATTATTTCTTCTGCTGGAATTAATTTTGTGCCTTTAAATAATTTCTTCCATCTATTAAGTCGAGATACAGTTATATCTTCTGATTCAAATCTAACTTTCTTGGCTTTCTTGAGCCTTTTTGAGAGATTATCTATGTTGTGTACAGATATTTTCTTGGGTGCAGATTTTGCAATTTCTAAATATCTACTATCAGTAAATAATTCAATTTTCTTTCCAGATAGAACAATTATTCCAGCTGATATATTCAGTCCTGTTAGATATCTGATATTTATGGGGTTAGAGATAATTTGAAGCATCATCCATTAGTCTACTAGATTTTAAATTGGCAAGGTTAATATTTAATCAGTTCTAGTACTCCGCTCGCGTGCTTAAGGTGGTATATGCGACGAAATCAACATGGGATTGATCATATATTGGTACCCAAGAATGATTTCTTACGCAAAATACCACCTGCACGCTTGCTGCCTTTTTCTCGAAATTTTTAGGATGAACTTAAATCTTCATAAAGATTACTTTGTAGAATCTGTAGAGGCGAAAACGCTAATTTTGTGGTAAAATGATACGAAAGTGCTTACATTCCTCAGATTCCTTTTCTGGCCAATAGTATGGGCGATAGTGACGCTTGGCACATCGCTAGTTAATATGGATATGTGGGGGAATATATGGGAGTGGTTTATAGAGGATCCACTAGATCGGACAATTATTATAATCACGATATATCTCTTCTGGAGACAGATTATGAAGCCTGGAGCTAGGTTCTTTTATGCATATAGGCAAAGTAAAAAGTTAATTACCATGAAAGTGCTACTCCCTCGCTCGGATAGCAAGGTAGACGAAGAAAAGAGGACAGAGAAAGATTGGAAAGAAAAAATTGCAATTATGGAGCAGTTATATCGTGCTTTGTGGGAGGTAAAAGCTCTAAATATATGGACTGTGCTTCATATGTGGTTGTGGAGGTTTAATACAATGAGCTTTGAGCTTTTTGTAGAGAAAAATGAGATCACTTTCTATGTGGTAACTCGTCCACAGCTATTTGGAATAGTGGAAAAGCAAATTACATCTTTTTATCCAAATGCAGAGATAACTTTGGATGATAATGGAACACCAGAAGTGTGGCCAAAGGGTACAAATTTGGTTGGTTACTATATGAAGTTGCATAAAAAGTTTCTCTTTCCTTTGAGGTTTTATGAGAATATGCAGGATGACCCTTTGAATGATATTACTAATGTTTTAAGTAAATTAAGAGAGAATGAACATGCAACCATTCAGATAATTATAAATCCATCTTTTTCTGATTCTTGGCAGAAGACAGTTAAGAAATTTGCTACACAATCGTTTAAAGGTAAAAAGCCGAGCACATTTTCTATTCCTGGGCTTGGATTTGTATTTGATTTTATAAGAGCAATATTTGTACCTGGGGCAGATACCTCTACTCTAGCTCCTGGCGCATCAGGTGGAGATTCTTTTGTTCGTATGATTCAGCCAGAAGAGGAGTTATACAAGAGAATGGGAGAAAAGGCTGGAATGAGTGGCTTCAATTGTTCTGTAAGAATAATGGCTGCAAGTCCTTCTACTGATCGTGCAATAGAGATAACAAATAATATGCAGGTCGCATATAACGTGTTTAAAGATCTTTATGGAAACTGGTTTGATAATCGCAGAATGTTTGTAGATTTCTTGCCATATAAATGGAATGCACCAATTATTCATTGGCTTTGGAAACACAGATTAAATGGATTTTTGCATAAGAGATGTTTACTTACAGAGCGTGAACTTGCGACTATTTATCATTTCCCAGATAGTAGATACAACAAAATTCCGACTATAAAGTGGATTCAGTACAAAGTTCTTCCGCCACCACCAAATCTTCCAAAAGAAGGAATTATTTTGGGTAGAAATAGGTATAGAGCAAAAATGAGTGATGTGAGAATGTTGGATGATGATAGAACCAGACATCAGTACATAATTGGTAAATCTGGTTCTGGTAAATCTGCACTTATTTCCTATATGGCTCGTCAGGATATAGCACGTGGAGAGGGTGTGTGTGTTGTAGATCCTCATGGTGATCTAATAGAAAACATATTGCACTATGTGCCAAAAGAAAGAGCAAAAGATGTAATAGTATTTAATCCTGCAGATTCAGAAAGGCCTATGGGTCTAAATCTTTTAGAGGCTAAAACAGACGAAGAAAAAGACAGGGCATCACTTGATGCTATGGAGATATTTATAAAACTATTTGGAAATGAAATCTTTGGTCCTAGAATCCAGCATTACTTCCGTAATGGATGTCTTACTCTTATGGATGATGAAGAGGAAGGTGCAACAATAATAGATGTGCCTAGAATGTTTGTGGATGAAGAATTCCAGAAATACAAAGTAAGTAAATGCAAAAATCCTGTAGTTCGTACTTTCTGGGAACATGAAATGGCAAAAACAGGTGCGAGGGAAAAGGAAGAAATGATTCCTTACTTTAGCTCGAAGTTTGGTCCGTTTATTACGAATACTACTATGCGTAATATAATTGGACAGCCACATAGCGCGTTCGATATACGCGAAATTATGGATAACAAGAAGATTCTTCTCGTTAACTTAAGCAAAGGAAAGATAGGAGATACTAATGCTCAGCTACTTGGTCTTATATTTGTAAACAAGGTAAATATGGCAGCGCTTTCTCGTGCTGATATGCCAGAAAGCGAAAGACAACCGTTCTATCTATATGTAGATGAATTCCAGAACTTTACTACAGATGCTTTTGCAACAATTCTTTCTGAAGCTAGAAAATACAAGCTTGCTCTTATAATGGCTCACCAATACATAGGACAGCTTGTAGCTAAAACTTCAGCTTATGAGCAGCAAAGTACAAAACTACGTGATGCTGTTTTTGGTAACGTGGGAACAATGCTTAGCTTCAAGATAGGTGCAGAAGATGCTGAATATATGGCAAAAGAATATGCACCTGTACTCTCTGAACAGGATGTTATAGGAATTGCGAATTATAAATGTTATATAAAGTTGAATATAAAAAATACAACTTCGAGACCATTCTCTATGGAGACTATATGGGACGAGACAGACAAAAATGCGAAGATTGCTGAACTAGTAAAAGAGTATAGTCGTATGAAGTATGGAAGAAAGAAAGTCTTCGTTGATCAGGAAATTGGCGATCGTATTGGGCTCTAATTTTCTAGGGGATCGCTCGCGTGCTTAAGGTGGTATATGCGACGAAATCAACATGGGATTGATAATATCTTGGTACCCAAGAATGATTTCTTACGCAAAATACCGCCTGCCTGCTCGCTACCTTGAATTTTGAATTTCACTTATTTTATGTGTAGGAATCATAATATTACGCTAAAATTTACACATGTTAAAAAAAGCGCGTGATATGTACAAAATGCAAAAAGAGGCAAAAAAGATAAAGAAAGAATTAAAGAGTATTCACATAGAAGCAGAACACAGAGGTGTTACTGTGGTTGTGAGTGCTGAGATGAATGTAGTGAGTGTGAATATAGATTCTAGTGTTCCTATGGATATGGCTGGAGAGTATGTAAAAGAAGCTACAAATAGAGCTCTTTCTAAAGCTCAAATAGTTTCATCCGAAAAGATGCAAGGGATTATGGGGGAGATGGGATTTGGGGGATAAAACCGCTCGCTCGCTACCTTAGATACTTAGAGTAACTAAAATGGTAAAATATCTCTGTGAAAATTTTCAAATTACTCCTTCTCCTATTCGTTTCAGTTTTTGCACTGACAGTCTTCGTATCTGGTTGTGTTCCAGGAGATGGAGAAGAGAGATATGTAAAAATAGAAGTCAAATCTGGAGACAGTGTTGCTAGTATTGTAAAAAGCCTAAAGAGAGAGGGGATTATAAGATCTGAAATTATGTTCAAGAGATACTTAAGTAAACATAATTTAGATAAAGGTTTAAAGCCTGGTTCTTATGTAATCAGCATAAATTCTTCTTATGAGGAGATTGCAGCTACTCTTTCTGAAGGTAAAGAATCAGTAGTTACTATTCCGGAAGGATATACAGTTTCGCAGATAGATCTTCTGCTTTTCGAAATGGATCTTATAGAGGAAGGAGAGCTACTTAAGTGTTCCAATGAATGTGATTTTTCTAGCTTTGACCATTTACTAGGAGGTATAGGCAATAAATATGCGCAGTCACGACTAGAGGGATATCTTTTCCCAGATACCTATTACGTAAACCCTGTTGAATTTGTGCCTAAGTTTTTCATAGAGAGAATGCTAGGTAACTTTGAGGCAAAAGCAGTTTCTCAGATGAATCTTGCAGATTCTAGAAGATCTGTGAATCACATTGTTACGATGGCATCTCTTATAGAACGTGAAACTAGTAGTGATGATGAGAGAGAAATAGTCTCTGGAATTCTGTGGAAACGATTGAGCGCAGACCAGGGTCTTGCTGTAGATGCAACGGTGAGATATGCACTTGGAAAAATTACAGAGGCTCTTACAAAAGATGATCTTTCCATCGACTCTGCATACAACACTAGAAAATATCGCGGTCTTCCTCCTGGACCTATAGCAAATCCAGGACTCAAGAGTATAAAGGCAGCAATAAATCCAAAAGACTCACCTTACTTTTATTATCTGCATGGAAAAGATGGGCAGATAAGATATTCAGAGACGAATGATGAACATAATTTGAAGAAGGCGAAGTACTTATAGTGAGTAGTTGGTAGTGAGTAGTGAGTAGATTGCTGCAATGTTTGTTTTGTAAAAATAGGGAGTGGAACTTCCCTTCAGTGCACCCGCACTTTAACCGTAGGTAGGCTAGGGTTATTCCACTCCCACATCATCGCTTTGGGCAAGATGACGCTTGCCATAAGTATCTTTTTTAGTAGTTCCAAAATCAATGTTTTTTGGCATGAGTAGGCAAAAAAGAAGGAGGCATACGATTGCAATGAGTTTCTATTAGGGCCACCTAACTCATTGCATGTATGCCTCCAGGAGGAAGTGGATTTGAGTTTATAGTATTTCTTTTTATGAAAAAAGGCCGGAAGAGCCTTTGTGTGTTATTGGGGAATAACGTTAGACTTAGGAATATCACTACCACGCGTTTTTAATGTGGTTATAAGATTCAGAAGTTTATAAGAACTCTTCCAGACCGAGAAATCCTAGAATTGTGTCATGGGTCAGCTTTTAATTTATCTCCCACAGGGGGAGTAATTGGGGGCTGCTATGACTCCTTCGAGGATAT
>JABICL010000021.1 GCA_018652265.1 Candidatus Peribacteria bacterium | reverse complement strand
TGGATGCTTCTGTAACTGTGCGATTTGTTCGCATGAATATATGATTTTCATATTCCTCTTTTGTTAAGTGATAAAAGTAACAAAAGGAACAGTGGATGAAGGTGGATTTCCGTGTCCACTTTATGGGGTACAGATCATGGCTGGGGAGGAGGGATTCGAACCCCCGAATGCTAGGACCAGAACCTAGTGCCTTACCACTTGGCGACTCCCCAATGCTTACACCGAATAGATTAGCGTGAGTGCATTAATCTTCGCTACTTGAAAATCAAAATTTTCACTCCTCCTTCTGTCATATAAGAAAAAATAATTAAATTTTTAAAATACAAACTCCCTTGCAACTAGGTGTATGTTAGTGCACCATATGGCTCATGTCGTCATTTCGCTTTACTCCATGCCAAGCAAAAGCGCTTCATCTACTTATGGGAGATGAAAATGTTTTTCTTACAGGAGCAGCAGGAACAGGGAAGAGTGAACTTCTACGACGATTTATAGCAGGCAAAAGCACAAAAGAATTTCCCGTGCTTGCAAGCACTGGAGCTGCAGCAACTATCATAGGAGGAAGAACATTTCACAGTTTTTTTGGCTTAGGAATTATGGAAGGAGGACGCGCTGCAACTATAACGCGTGCATTACAAAACAAAAGGCTCATACGACGAATACAATGTGCATCATCTATTGTGATAGACGAAATTTCTATGCTTTCGGGTGAAACCCTTTCCACTGCAGAAGAAATTGCAAAATATGCACGCGAAAGCTGTGAAGTATGGGGTGGGATGCGCATTATTGTAGTCGGAGATTTCGCGCAATTGCCTCCCGTTCAACCAAACAATACAGAAAAGGATTGGGCATTTGTACATCCCATATGGGAATACAGCAAATTTAAGCCAGCGCTTCTTCGTACTACAGTACGAACTTCGGAGCCACGGCTTCTATCTGTTTTACAAAGTATTAGAAATGGAATTATCGGAGAAGATGTACAAAAATTTCTTAATGAACGATCCAATCAAGAAATCCAAGCATTCGATGGAACAAGACTATTCCCCTATCGCGCATCTGCCGAGACATACAACATGCGAAGACTTGAAACTATACCGCATAAGCTTAAATCCTTTCGAACACTATACGAAGGAGGATCTGTGTTTGTCGAACGACTAAAAAAACAATGTCCTATCCCAGATATTCTACATATTAAAAAGGATGCACTGGTCATGCTCAGAAAAAATGATACTTCATATCCATATGAATATGTAAATGGAAGCCTTGGCAAAATAGTAGACGCAGAAGAAGATCTACTTCACATTAAACTTCTAAATGGACTTACTGTCTGCATAGAAAGAGAAGAATTTTCACTACTTGATGGCAATGGAATAGAGAAGGCGGTCGCTATAAACTTTCCTATTACACTCGCATGGGGAACTACTATTCATAAAGCACAGGGTGCATCAATCGATAAACTAATGGTTCACCTAACTAATCTCTGGGAATCAGGACATGCATACGTAGCTCTCAGTCGTGCACGATCAGAATCTGGACTATTCGTAGAAAAATGGGACGAAGACAGCATCTTCATAGATCCAATCATACAAAATTTCTACAAATCAGTAGAAACAGAATGGAACTTAATATCATCAAAACTACCGGAAGAACCTCCGTATCTTGAAGAGAATTATAAAAAGAAGAAACGAGAAAAAAATATTCCAAATCATTTGCGAACACTTGCACTACTAAAAAAAGGAGAATCTATTGATTCAATAGTAGAAGAGCTTGGCTTCAAAGAAGAAACTATTATTAGTCATATCGAACGACTTATAACAGATGGAAAAAATCCTGATATAGGTCATCTAATGCCAGATCCAAAAATATTTAAAACAATCTCCGAAGCATTTAAGTCTTGTGGAGTAGCACTCCTGAAACCTGTATACGACAATCTGGATGGAAAATTTTCTTATAGAGATTTACGACTAGTTAGAATTTTATTAAATAGTAACAATGTTTTCATGAACTCTTAGCTGAGTCTCAAAAAAACGTACTTACATGGTACATTTAGCACAAAACCACCCCACAATAAATTGACTTTTTGACAAGGATTCTCCATTGTAAGAATCCCCCATTTCGTACGTCTTCTTATTATATAACATCAATTTGTATTTAAAATATCACTAATATGCATGAATAGTACCGAGAATAATATGGAACAACTTTTTCTAGAGGCATACGATGAATATGCAGATGCAATTTTCCGACATTGTACGCTGAGGATGGGCAATAGAGAAAAAGGGAAAGACCTCATGCAGGATACTTTTATGAAAGCCTGGGAATATATTTCTAAAGACAAGCACATAGGAAACATGCGAGCATTTCTGTATAAAGTTGCAAATAATTTGATAATAGATAATGTAAGAAAAAGAAATGTAAGAAAAGAAGATTCATTAGAAGCATTACAAGAAAAAGGATTCGATTTACATGATGCAAAACAAAGTCCAATCAGAGAGTACGAAGGTAAAACTATTGTAGAAACAATACAAAAAATAGAAGAGCCATATAGAACAGCTCTTACTATGAGATATGTAGATGATTTAACTATAGGTGAAATATCTGATGTTGTAGGAATATCTGACAATGCAACTTCCGTAAGAATCCACAGAGGACTTAAGCAACTTACTTCCATACTTACATGAGCGAGAAAGCCATCAAATTTTTGGCACAAGCAAAAAAAATCAAGCTCTCAGATGAGGAGATGTTGCACGTCCGTGAAAGCTTGGTTGCAAAACTTTTTGGAATGAAAACACAAGATCTTAAACTGCATAAGATAGAAAAAAGACAATCTTTAATAGAAATTAAAAAACACATGAGAGATCATCCTATGCAAAATTTTGAACGAAGATCGATATTTAATTTCTTTTCTCTTAAGCTGCCTGCAGCAGTAATGATTGCACTACTTCTTATATCTAGTGGAGGAGTAGCAGCATACGCTGCAGAAGATTCTGTTCCAGGAGAAATTCTCTATCCTGTAAAAATATATGTAAATGAGCCTCTTATAGAACGCCTACATATAAACCCAGAAAAGCGCGCAAGATGGTCAATGAGGAGATTAGAGAGAAGATTAGAAGAAGCAGAAATGAGCGCAGAAAAAAAAGTGCTTACGGAAGATGTTTTAGAGCACTTAGAAAGAAGAATAGAACACAGAAAAGAAAAGATGGAACACGCAATAGAGAGAATAGAAAATGAGGATGAAAAAGAAACTATAAGAGAAAATTTCGATGAGATGATGAAGAGAAGAGAAAAAAGACTAGAAATGATAAAAGAAAAAGAAGTGCCAAAGGAAGAAATGAAGAAATTTATAAAGAAAGTAGAACTTCACAGGAGAGATTTTATTGGCAAGAAAAGGATGGAAGATAGAAAGGCAAAAATTGAATATTTCAATGAATCCGAGAAATTCAAAAAAGAAAACCAAATAAAAGATTTAGAATGGAAGAATAAAAGTGAGCGCACAGAAAAAGAAGCTGATGGAATTAAGGACTGGAACGAGATAAGAGGATGGAAAGAAAAAGAGAAAATGGAAAGCTTAGAACAGAAGATAGAAGAAGAAATGAAGAAAGAAGAAGAATGGAAGAAATATAAGTAAAACAAAAAATCTCTGTAAGGAAACACTCGCTCATCCGTCTTCTTGTATAGAGCTATTATTTCTTACCCAAAATTTATCATGCTCAATATAAAAAGCCTGATTGCAGTAGCAATCGCATTACCTCTCTTTGCAGGACAAACTATGATCTCCTTTGCACAAGAAACAGAAGAAAAAGAATCCTATTTCAAGCCTCACTTCTTTCAGAGAGAACTCACCGAAGAAGATAAAGAAAAAATGGAGGAAATAAGAGAAGAAAAAATAGAAAAATTTCGAACAAAATGTGAATCTCTGGATGCAGATGATGAACGCAAAGAAAAATGCTTATCTAGAATTGAAAAAATAGAAGAAAATCCTACTATGAGAATTGGAAGAAGGCGTGGAAAAATGCCAAAAGGATTTGAAAGACCTGAAGGAATTGATGGAGAGTCTAAATCTGGTAACAGAGGCACAAAAGGCCGAGGAGTTGAGAGGCTTGCCAAAATGAGATTAATAAGAGAATTCAACGAGAACTGTACTGATGTATCATCAGACGATGAAAGAAGTCAGTGCTTATTGAATACTCGTTTACAAGTGTTAAATGAAATATCACAAGAGCTTCGTGAAGCCATGGATAAATTAGACGAAGAAGATATGATACGTCGCCCTAGGACAGGAACAAATAATATGTAGAAATTACAACACGTACTATAAAAGCCTCGTTATCCGCGAGGCTTTTTTGTCAACATGAGATAAAAAATACTATCGCGTTATTGGCAAATTTTACTTAAAGTGTATGCATATTCACTAAACCCATTTAATCATGAAAAAATTAATCGCTATAAGCACACTACTTGTTCTGCCAATGACGACTCTAGCTGGAGGCCCAGCAAATATGGACCCAAGTCTTTATCGCTCTAATCCAGTAAGCACCACATCGGAAGGTATAAATATCGAAAATACAGGTATTTGGCAGATAAATACTGAGTTACCTGCAAATCACCCTTGTTCGAAATCTGGAGGAGAATGGAGAGGGTGGTGCATGGATACATCAGAATTGGGATCTGGAGTTGTTCCTATGAAACGCGTTTCAAACAAAGCTAGAGGAATTCGAAATACTGTAGATGCATGTTCAGATATAGAAAATAGATCACAAAGATCTGCATGTTACAGAGAAAGAACTTTGAAAATATGGGGAAGA
>JABICL010000004.1 GCA_018652265.1 Candidatus Peribacteria bacterium | reverse complement strand
GAGAATCATGGAGATATGAAGCGAGGGTATGTCGTTCCTCAAGGGAGAGGTGGTGATACTGTGATTTTGATGCCATGAGATGAACAGTGTAGAGAATCAAGGATTCTCAGAGTGTTCGGCTTCGTTTCTGAACTTGGGATAGTAGTCAATTTAAGCTAGTAAACCCCCAATATGTCATGCTGCCTGCCCCCTCTCAAAACTAGTAATACCAAAATATGTCATTTCAACTTCACTCATCATCACTTTCATTTTTGTCGTCTGTTTCAATAGAAATAAGCCTTTCTCTAAAATCTTGAGTAATTTTAAGTGCCGCTTGTCTTGCTATAGGAGTAAGCAAAAGCCCATTTGAATCTGTGTCAGTTCTTGCTTCCATATCCAAACATTACTCCCTACATTTTCTATTGGCAAGATCTTATTACAACACAAAAAGCCCCGCATACGCGGGGCTCTCCATAATTATTCATTTTTCATTGTTCATTATTAATTGATGATTACATCATCCCCATTCCCCCCATACCTCCCATTCCCCCCATACCTCCAGGAGGCATAGCAGGAGCTTCTTCTTTCTGTGGAATGTCGGTAATTGCAGCCTCTAACGTCAAGAACATAGAAGCAACAGATGCTGCATTCTTCAAGGCACTGCGAGTTACTTTCTTTGGATCTATAACCATTGCTTTTACCAAGTCTTCGTACTTACCAGTAAGAGCATTCCATCCTTCTGTACCACCCGCTTCTTTTACTTTTTCTACTACTACACTACCTTCTGCACCTGCATTTTTTGCAATGTTTTCAAGTGGTGCGCTTAGTGCTCCACATACAATGTCTACACCAACTTGCTCATCCTCAACATCTAGTTTCATATCTTCTAGAGCAGGGATCGTACGAATGTAAGCTACTCCACCACCAGGAAGAATCCCCTCTTCTGCAGCTGCACGAGTAGCAGATAGAGCATCTTCTACACGATGCTGACGTTCTTTTTGTTCTACCTCTGTAGCAGCACCTACACGAATAACAGCAACTCCACCTGTGAGCTTAGCAAGTCTCTCAGCTAGCTTCTCACAATCGTAATCTGAGTCTGTACCATCTATCTGAGACTTTATCTGTTCAATTCTAGCATCGATATCTTCTTTCTTTCCTTTTCCTCCCACTATAACCGTATCGTCTTTTGTAGCTCTAATTTTTTCTGCCTGACCTAGATCTTCTACTGTTGCATTCTCTAGCTTAAGTCCTACTTCTTCACTTATTACACGTGCACCCGTAAGAGTTGCTATATCTCTAAGAATTTCTTTTCTTCTATCACCAAATCCAGGAGCTTTTACAGCAAGGGCACTAAAGGTTCCACGAAGTTTGTTTACTACAAGAGTTGCTAGAGCATCTCCTTCTATATTCTCTGCAATTATTACAATTTCTTTTTTGCCCTTCTGAGCAAGTCCTTCGAGCAGTGGAAGAATCTCCTGAATGGAACCTATCTTCTTATCTGTTATCAGAATATATGCATCCTCATATATGGACTCCATCTTCTGAGGATCGGTAATAAAGTATGGAGAAATATATCCGTTATCAAACTGCATTCCTTCTACATATTCTTTTTCTATTCCCATTGTCTGACCAGACTCCACAGTGATTACTCCATCTTTTCCTGCTTCTTCTATTACCTCTGCAATCACTTCTCCTATCTCATCGTCTTGAGCACTAATAGTTGCGACTGCTTTGTATTCATCGCGGCTACTGATATCTTTTTTCATCTTATCTAGTTCTCCTTCTACTGTAGCAACTGCCTTATCTATTCCTCTCTTTATGCTAATAGCATTTGATCCACTAGAAAGATGCTTGAGCCCTTCTTCCATAATCGCAAGAGCAAGCACTGTAGCAGTAGTAGTTCCATCACCTGCAATGTCATTTGTTTTGGTGGCTGCTTCTTTTACAAGTTGAGCCCCCATATTTTCGAATGAATCTTCTAGCTCAACTTCTTTGGCTACAGTCACACCATCTTTTGTAACTGTTGGTGCACCATACTTTTTATCTATAAGAACATTTCGTCCTTTTGGACCCATTGTTGCACGCACTGCTTTCTCTAGCTTACGCACACCTTCTAGAATTTTGTCTCGAGCTTCGTTACTGAATATCAATTGTTTTGCCATTTTTTGTAGGGGTATAAAATAATATAAATACTAATCGCTGATCGCTAACCGCTAATCGCTCAGCTTACTATTCCTAAAATAGAATCTTCGTGAAGAATTTTTACTTCGACGTCTTTGCCATTTTCATCTTTTAGCTTAACTTCATCTCCTGCATATTTACCAAATAATACTTTATCTCCCTCTTTTACATTCATAGGCTTTCTTTCTCCGTTATCTTTTATCTCTCCAGGACCTACAGCAATCACCATTCCTTCCTGTGGCTTTTCACCAGAAGCTGTATCTGGGATCACTATTCCAGAAGCAGTAACCTGCTCCATTTCTAGAGGCCTCACAACGACCCTGTCGCCCAGTGGCGTAATAGTTACTTTTAGATTTGTTGTATCTGACATGGTTTTTAGAGTGGTTAAGTAATTTATTTAAGCTCTCCTCGACCGAAGTTCGCCGAAGCGAACGAGTGGAGAGGCTGTCTCTCGATTAGTCCTTCGCTTACGCTCAGTCCTCACTCGAGAAAAGCCGGATTAGCACTCGAAATTATAGAGTGCTAGTTTTTATGAGGTCAAGGATTTTTGTTCAATATCTTATATTAGGTACATTACGTACTTTATGTATCTTACGTAATTTAGGTACATACTTAATACGAGATACATATTGCGCACCTAAATTACCTAATGTACCTAAGATACCTAAATTACCTTCCTCGTAACCACCCAAAGCCCCACTCCAAACAGCCCAAACGCAATCAGTACTCCAGCGAGAATCTGCAAAGCAACTAGTAATGCAGCAGGTAAATTAACACCAGTCTGTGGTATCACATATGTATTTACCACTCGAATCTGAGAATTAGATCTAAGCTTAGCAGTGTCAGCTCTAGAAAGATCATCAGATGTTACAGTCACAGTATTTGGAAGAACATCTCCCTGAGAAGCACTTGAATTTATTTTAGTACTATACCTTGTTGTCCATTTCTCTCCAGGACTAAGGCTAGATATAACCCATCGAATACCAAATCCTGTAACCAATCCCCCGCCTGCATTTTCGACATTCTGCTTGGAAGTATCGAAACGATCATCAACTATGGCATTTTTTACAATCTCATCTCCACGATTCTGAACAGTCACAGTATATGAAACTATTTCACCAGGCTTTGCTTCCTGTCTACTTGCTCTCTTAGAAAGCTGTATGACACCACTTTGTCTTTCGTTATTCCAATCTCTAGTGCTATCGCTTGTCCAATCTCTAGATCCACCCGTAGAAACTGTGCTTGGTGGAATTACTGTGTATTCCTCGTAAGCCTTGAAACAAGAAACTGCAGTTCCTCCGATCCCAAGCTTTACAACATCCTGAGTTGTACGACCTGGAACGGTATCTGGAGATGAAGGTGGATATCTTCTTTCTGATTCTAGAACAACAAAATCTACAACTTCGAATTTGTTCTGTGACATATTTATATCGACATCATCATTTAGAAGTAGCCTGAAAGTAACTTCTGCAGTTTCACCACTTTCTATTCTATCTACTGTAAATTTAGATCTTCTTTCATCATAAAAAGCACCATCTACCGAAGCCACTCCTTCTAGTAAAAGTCCTGGCTGGCTTGATTTGAAAGCATGTTTAATCTCTACATCGCCTACATCATATATAGATGCATTTCTTATAGAGAGTCTTACTCCTAACTGGTCATCACTTCTCACTCCTGTAATTGTCTGAGCAGAAGAAGCAGCATCAAGCTGGCTTCCTACATTGAATACTTGCTGCCTAATAGTTACTAGTACTGCAGTAGAACTAGATCTTCTACCAGGCCCGTATGGGAACCTCTTTACAGCTGGTTCACATGTTTCTATCTGTGTGTAATGCTCTCCTCCTCTACGTGCAGGAATAGCTTGTACGACCTGTATATTGGCTACAAATAGACTAAAAAGTAATAGTGATGATAGGATTTTTTTCATAGAATCTGGGAGCAAAAAGGAGGATATAGTAAAACTTATTTGACACTGGGTCAAGGGGCAATTATGATGATTCACATCATGCAAAAAGGAATTGAACTCTCACACACTGAAGGCCCAAGTTATGAGAAAGCTGATCCTGCTGTAGAAATTGGCAAAAAAGTTGATAATGAGCTTGCGCTTAAAAGAATAGAAGAAGTAATAGCAATCTTACCAACCCATACACAGGAATTTTTACAAGATATAATACCGCTAATCGAACCAAGTAAACTTGCAGCATTTGCTGTTCGTTTAAGTATTTATGAAACAGCATGCGACATAGAAAGCATTAAAAATTCAACTGAAAAAAACGCAATGCAAGCGCATGCTGTTATGGCAAGCGTTCGCAACGACTAAATATAACACCGCTTCTGCTTTCCTCGAGTGAGGCTCTCCTCAGAGAGCCGAATCGAGAGACTCTTATTCCCATTCTCCAGAAATTAGTTTTTTCTTTTTTTCTTGGCTCCATTTTTTAACTTTTATTTCAACTTCTCTAGCAATATCAATACTTTGATACTCTTTAACAAAGACTAATTTTTTAGGTGGATATTTTCTTGTATAATTCGCGCCCAAGCCTTCTTGATGTTCTTGCCATCGTCTTTCTATATTGCTAGTTGTACCTGTGTAATATTTACCATTACTACATTCAATCATATAAAGATAAAATGATTCCTTTGTCATCCATTAGATATTATCACAAATAACCTCTCCACTCGTCAGCTGCGGCTGACTCGGTCGAGGAAAGCCGTGTCTTTAAAAAGGATGTTCTAGACTCCTATCTGCAACCGCCTCCTTCACCTTCTCTATAAACTCAGATACGGGAATTTCGACCTGCTCTTTGGTTTTTACATTACGAGCAGATACTGAATTATCTGATTTTTCCTTTTCTCCACATACAAGCAAATAAGGAATCCTCTGCTTTTCTCCTATTCGTATTCTCTTGCCCAGAGATTCAGAAGAATCATAATAATCCACTCTAATCCCCTCCTCCTTTAATTTAGACTGAAGTGATAACGCATATTCTTCATAGTCTTTTGAAACTGGAATCAAAGCAACTTGTATTGGAGCAAGCCATAATGGGAAATGTCCTGCAACATGTTCCAGATAGATAGAGAAAAATCTTTCAATTGATCCCATGATTGCAGCATGAATCATTACTATTCGTTCTTTTTCTCCATTCTCATTCGTACATGAGAGATCAAAATTCTCTGGCATATTGATATCAAGCTGTATAGTTGCAACCTGCCATTCGCGACCAATAGAATCTTTCGTCATAAAATCAACCTTTGGACCATAAAATGCTGCCTCTCCTATTTGCTCTACAAATGGAATACCACGATCTTTTGCAATATCACGTATGCGCTGTTCGGCATCTTTCCAGAGATCTTTAGTTCCAAGATATTTTTCGGGAGCATTAGGATCATGCAAAGACAATCTCACTTCCAATTCTCCGAAACCAACTGTTGAATAAAAAGCATCCACAATATCCCAAATCTTCAGAAATTCTTCATTTACCTGTGGCATTCTGCAAAATACATGTGCGTCATCCTGAGTAAATGCACGCACACGGGAAAGTCCATGTAGTTCACCAGTTTGCTCGTCCCTATAGCATGTTGTGGTCTCGGCATATCTTTGTGGAAGATCTTTGTAACTACGAGGCATGTGAGCATAAATCTGTGTGTGATGCGGACAATTCATTGGCTTCATTGCAAACTCGTGTCCTTCGCGCGTAGTTATATGAAAAAGCTCCTCTGCAAATTTCTGCCAATGACCGCTTGTTTCATAAAGCTCTTTTTTAGTGATATGAGGAATAGTCACACGATCATATCCTTTTGCACTACGAAGTTCCCACACAAAATCATCTAGTAAATTCCTAACCAAAGTTCCACGAGGAGTCCACAAAGGCAATCCCGGTCCAACCATTTCACTAAAAGTGAATAAATCTAATTCTTTGCCAAGCTTTCTGTGATCTCTTTTCTTGGCTTCTTCTAGCATATTTAAGTGTTCAGCTAGCTCTTCTTTAGATCCAAAAGCTAAAACATAGACTCTAGTTAACTGCTTGTTTTTTTCATCTCCACGGAAATATGCACCAGCCAGATTTATAACCTTGAAACAGTCCACCGGAATTTCTTTTGTATTCTCTACGTGTCCTCCTTTACATAGATCTACAAATACTTCTTCGCCTTTATCATTTAAATTCTTGTAGTGAGTAACCTCTGTCTCTCCTTCTTTTTTTAGATCTTCTATTAGTTCTACCTTAAATTCTTCACCGCGATCTTTCCAAAGCTTTATGGAATCATCTGCTTTTAATTTTTCCACTTCGAAACTTTGACTTCCTTTTATTATCTTCTTCATTTCTTTTTCTATTTTCTTCAGATCATCATCGGAAATTGGATTCTCGAAAAGAAAATCGTAATAACACCCTGTATCTATTGCTGGACCTATACTTACTTTTGTTCCAGGCCATAGTCTACACACAGCCTGAGCGAGGACGTGAGCAAGAGAATGCCGAAGATTGTCGATTTCTGGCACGAGATAATATTAGCATGTATAGGTACTTTACGTACATTAGGTACTTTAGGTATTTTAGGTACACAATATTATCTCGAATTAAGTATGTACCTAATATACGTAACATACCTAAAATACCTAATTTACCTAAAATAATGTACTCACAATATCGCCACTGCGTATCTGCACTTATAACCCGCAAAGACGGGAAAGTACTACTTGTACACAAGCCACGAAAAGATGATGCCTGGCAGATTGCACAAGGAGGGATAGAGGAAGGAGAAAATGAAAAAGAAGCAGCATCTAGAGAACTTATGGAAGAAACTGGCATAGAAGTAGCTCCAGATAAATTTGAAATATGCGATCAAACTTATCAGTATGATTTTCCTGAACACTTCATAAAAGCAGAGAATCCTAAATACATAGGCCAGAAACTAATTTTTGTAAAAGCCGAAGTTCCAAATGATACCGAAGTAAAAGTCGATCAGAGAGAATTGGATGACTTCAAATGGGTAGAGGTGGAGGAGATTATGAATTACATTTTGAGGAAAGAATATTTGGAAGTAATTTTATCGATCTTAGATTAGGTACATATAGATTAAGTACTTTACGTACATTAGGTACTTTAGGTACTTTAGGTGTACCTAAGATACTTAATTTACCTAACTTACCTAAGATACCTCCTCCATGCGTCTTACTTCTCTAAAACTCGAATCTTTCCGCAGCTATCAAACCCTAAGCCTCGAATTTAATGGAGAAGAAAAGCCTGTGATGTTACTTGGAGAAAATGCAACAGGTAAAACAAATGTACTAGAAGCTGTGTCTATACTTGCGCTACTTAAATCCCAAAGAAAAGCGCATGAAACAGATATGATTTCATGGGAACAATCTCATTACAGAATAACTGGAATACTAAAATCTGATACTGGAGAAGAAAAGACTTTAGAAGTTGTGTCACAAGTTATTCCTAGAAAACAACGAGGCTTTTTTGTAAACGGAGTAAGAACTCCAGCACAAAGATATGTAGGAACATTGCCACTTATAACTTTTGCCCCAGATGATTTAGACCTATTCACAGGATCGCCAGGAGGAAGGCGTAGATTTGTGGATCAACTACTTTGCCAAGTGTCTTCATCTTACTTACAAGCACTTTCTGAATACGAAAAATCACTCAAGCAAAGAAATACAATGTTAAAACAAATACGAGAAGGTATATGTAATACTGATTCTCTGAATATATGGGATGAAAAAATAGCAACACTTGGATCACTAATAACTGTGGACAGACTTAGGCTTTTTGAAAGATTACAAAATGGAATTTTCAAAGAGCTTATTATTCTTGGAGAAAAGCCAAGCTCATCTGAATTTAAATACATACGTAAAACTTCTGGATTAGATGATGCACAAATAAGATCTGAGCTTATAGAGCAGCTTGCATTTAATCGTGAGAGAGACATCATCATTGCAAATACTACAACAGGGCCACATAGAGATGATTGGATACTAGAAATAGATAGCAGAGACATATCTACATTTGCATCACGTGGACAGCAAAGAGCTGCGCTGCTTGCACTACTACTTCTACAATCTTCTTTTCTAGAAGAAAGAAAAAGCGAAAAGCCAGTGCTACTTCTCGATGACATATTCTCTGAATTCGACGAAAAACACAGAACTGCAGTGCTAAATGGCTTCTCACAAAATCAGGTAATAATCACAGGGGTGGAATTAGATGAAAAATTACGAGACAAGGCACAAATTTTGGCATGTCCACTTAGCTAGATGAAAAATTAAAAAGTGTTTATACTTCACCTCCAATGCACGTACTTCGTTCTTCGAAGACCAATATCGAAAGAAGGGATAAAATAATGAAACGGCGTGCTTTCATAAATTCAGGCATAAGGACTATATCTAAAGCTGTCTCAGCAGCTGCAGTTGGAAGTGTTGCTACATTTCATGAGGTTGTCCGCCCCAAACATACTAACGGAAGACATCCTGCTTTAGACGCAGCACCTGAATCACTAACAGTTACAGAAATTCTTTATGAAGAACTGGGACACATGGAAATCGTAGAAAAGATGGCACGCAAGCCGCAGCCAGAACAAAATTCTGATCTTGCTGTACTCGAAACAATCAATTCGGGTATAGATAGCGGGGCAGAGGAGATTAATGGAAGTTTTGAACCAGATGATTCTACGTATGCAAAATATAAAAAAATATACAGTGAATTTCGTGAATGGCTTGAATGGGCCCAGAATTTTCACTTATCTGAAGAACAGGTTTCAAAAGGACGTGGACCCGTTGATTGTAATGAACCAGCATATCAGATACCTCAAAAACTAAGCGCTCGTGGAGTTCCTATGTACATGATTTCTATACGACCAAGAGATCCTAATCTTAGAAGCAAAATATCTTGGCATCAATTTGCTGCATGCAAAGGTGATCGTGATTACTTCCTTATATATAACAAAGATCATCCAATAACTATTTGGCATGGCTCACTTTCACAATACGTTAATGAATGTGATCGCTCTGATATACCAAGAGAAGTTATTCCTGAGCTTGGAATAATAAAATTTGTAGAACCTGAATATGACATCGCACTCGCAAAATGGTGGCACCAGCTTACAAATCCTGTATCAGAAGAAGATATGGAACTATCCCGCCTTCGCTTACATCATACGCAGGAGCCTATCCATTATGCATAATGTGGAAATGGCTAAGGTAAAACAAAATTGTCTTGATTTCTCATGGGAGAGGAGTAATTTCGAGGCATACGATGGAAGCAGATCCTACTAGTCATGACGCTTCATCGGCATCGATATCAACAGTAGATGCGCTAAGCACCGAGAGAGATCAGTCTCTGGATTCTGTACATACGAAAATTAGAGTGTCCGCACAAGAGATTGCTGATGCTATAGCATCTAGCTTTAAAGTCACTATAAACTCAACTGGGGAAATAAACGGTCATCTATTGTATTTTGAAACCTTAACTCAAAGAATAGCTATTGATTTTAGAAATGGTGCCTTGAGATTTTTTAATTTAGGAACTGGATTGCTTTCATCAGAAATAGATATTGAACTAGGCTCTAAAGATGCATTACACGAATCAATTGATAGAGGCATTAACAATAAAACATTTAAGAAAAGGCGCTAAAACCCCCTCTTCCACTTCCTAAAATTTTCAATCGCAAAGTTGAGCCAATATTTTTTCGATACAGCAAGATCCTTGCAATGCATCAATTCAAGCAGCTCTCCGCCGAAACCAGTCTTAAATGTGCGCACTCCAGCAAATGGATGTTTTTTTACGCCCTCTGGAGATACTCCCCAGAAATTGAATATCTTGTCTCCCCTCTTCAGAGCATCTCTTATAGCAGTCCATTGGAGTAAATAACTCGCATAACACTTAGGATACTTAGAAGTACTCGCTCCATGGTGATAGCTCGTCTCGCCTCCGTAAGTCATATGTATAGAAGCAGATACCGGCTCACCGTTAAGTCTAGCTATATACATAACAGCGCCGCCTGCTTTCCTCGAGTGAGACTCCTCGCAAGGAGCCGAATCGAGAGGCATCCTCTCCACTCCTGCCGCAAGCGGCACTCGGTCGAGGAAAGCTTCTTTGTCACTTCCAAACTCTTTCACTTGCGCTTCAAAAAACTCATCAGTATAAGGCGTAAATCCATGTCTTTTTCTCGTCTCATCATGAAGCTTCAGGAAGATCTCCATATCTCTTACTGGATCATCGGATACTTCCACAGTTACACCTTCTCTCTCTGAGCGCCTTATGAGGTTTCTAGTGTTCTTTCTCATGCCAGCTAGTATTTCTTCTTCTGTCTTTCCTTCTAGATTTAAGTACCACACATGCTCTGCGAGCATATGAAGTGGTGCATCTCGAAACCCCAATTCTTTTAAGCTTTCCTCGAGCGAGTTGTGCTGCCTCTCGACATCAGCCATAGGCTGATGCTCGAGGAAAGCACAACGAGTTGAGAGGCAATTAGAATTTTTAGCAGGCCAAAACGGACTCATCCTCACAAAAGCACAATTCTTCTCTACAGCAATCTTCTTCAACTCCTCTGCAAACACACGGATCGCGGAACACTGATCGCGAACCGCGGTCAAAGGTCCATACTGCACCGCAATATGCTTTCCCCTTCTAGCAGGAACCACAACCCCCTGGCATACACCAATAATCTCACCCTCATCCCTCACCTCCATCCTGATAACCTCCTGTCCCAAACTCTCATAAACATCTCCCATATTCCAAGATTGCAAAAACGGCGACCATTCCTGATTTCTCAAGAAATTCTCCCACTCTGCACGATTTTCAGCGATTCTTACTTCCATACAAAAGTCATTATATCATCCACTACCCCAGATAATACCTCAGAGCATGCACCAAATACTTCGCCTGCTCTTCATTCATCGTCGGATGAGTAGGTAGGGATACAATATGTTTTGCGATATCTTCGGATATAGGACATGTGCCCGCAGCATAACCAAATGATTCCTGGTCTAAGTTTCTAGGATTTACCACAGCTCCACACCATCCATCATCTAAGTAAATCTCCTCACGTTTCAGATCACGCCTTAAGCCCACTGCATCCCGAGCAAATACAGGAAACTTTTGTAGTGCAATAGATTTGAGAGTTCCCTCTGGCATATGCCATCCGCTCTTCGATGCTGCTTCTATATAAATATTAGAAATTTTTCTTCTATGATTATTTAGATTATGTAAATCTTTTAGCTGCTGTAACGCAAGTACTGCACATGCATTTGGCATTTTTTTAAGTAACACATTTACTCTGCCCTGTTTTTCACTCTTAGTAAGAACAGGAACCAAGAAGCCAATCTTTCGAATCCATCTAAGATACGCTTTAGCTAGTATTGGCCCAAGCGGAAGCTTCCACAAAAACTTTGCAAAGCTATAACGAATTGGATATCCGATGAGATGCATAATTTTCCACATAGAAATAGAGGAAGCTTTCTTCTCTTCTTCATTTAGAACTTTTGCAAGCGCGATGTGTTTTGTGATGACCGCTCCACCCGTTACTCCAGATATTGCCTTATCTCTACCAAAGCTAAGTATCACAGCATCACCATGCAATCCTATTCCACCTGCATGAGCTTCTGCCTCTAATA
Organism: Candidatus Peribacteria bacterium; assembly: GCA_018652265.1. Classification (GTDB taxonomy): domain Bacteria; phylum Patescibacteriota; class Gracilibacteria; order Peribacterales; family Peribacteraceae; genus JABICL01. The sequence continues at coordinate 38,033 of JABICL010000004.1, read as the reverse complement.
GGCTCATTTGTTTTTTATCACCATCATCTGGAATTATATGAGCACAATCTTCTATGAACATTATTCCTCTTCGCTCACATATGGTTTTTATTTTTTTGGCTTCTGCAGGAATTCCAAAAGTATGTTGGCAAATTACAGCACGTGTTCGACTAGTAATTGTATGATGAAATTTAGAAATATCTATATTCAATGTCTGCGGATCAATATCACAATAAATAGGTACTCCTCCTGCTGCATGTATAGAATTTGGAACTACTCCACATGTAAAACCTTGTAAGATAACTTCATCTCCCGGAGTAATTCCTATAGCTCTCAAAGTTGCAAGAAGCGCATCTCTACCTGATCCAAAAAAAGTAGCATGTTCTCCAAATCGAGCTTCTAGCTCTTCTTTTAGCTCTTCTTTTTCTTTTCCATTCTTCCACTTCCAAAATTTAAACTGCATATAAAATGCCTGCTTCCATTGCTCTCTAGTTACTAGTGGGCCGAAAGTATGATGGATTGGGAATTGCACACGTGACATGTTCGTTATTTAATTGTAGCACTGGAAAAGGATGGAAAGGATTTAAAAGATAGAAAGGATTGAAAGGAAATGTCAGTATCGCCAGATATGAGTTTCTCCTTTTAATCCTTTCACTCCTTTCACTCTTTTCCATCCTTCTACCAATTACTAGTAAATTAAGATAACAGCCTTTGTACTACAGACTCCGGCATTCTTCCTTCGCATACGATAAGCATTCCTTCGCTTAGAGCTATCTTGAACTTCTTCTTATCCGCTCTAGTGACAGTAGATCCAAAGCCTTGCTCAAAATATCGAACACATTTTTTACTCAGAAAAACTACCTCATCAAATACATCTCGCGAAAGAAGTCCTAGCTCTCTATGTATTAAATCTTCATCTTTACCAAGTTCAAGCAATCCCTCTGTAACTAAAATCTTTGGGCTCCCCTTCTGCAGCTTTGCCCATTCTATGGCAGCACGAAAACTTGCCGGACTTGTATTGTGAGTGTCATCTAAAACCAATTGCCCTTGAGCTCCATCTTTCCTTTCGAAAGTTTGTGGCATTCCATGAAAATCATTAAGCCTCTTAGCAGATTCAGCAATTGGAACACCTAGAGATTCAGCACACGTAACTGCAAGAAGAACATTTGTAATCTGATGAGTACCTTGCAACGGAACTTCAAAATGAACATCCCTAAGAGTAAACGTGATTCCTTTTGAACTTTCTTGTATATCAAAAGCTTCATAAGAAGCATGTCCTCCAGTACTTATAGTATGCACAGGGCATGATGACCTCTCCATAAGATGAGCACTATGCTCTGAGTCTGTATTTAAAAATGCATGACCCTCTGCAGGCAGCGCTTCGAATAATTCACCTTTAGCTTTGCAAAGCTCCTCTTGATTTCCAAAAAGCCCAAGATGCTGTCTTCCTATAAATGTAATTATTCCCATCTGGGGTTTTGCAAGAGAGCAAAGTAACTTTATTTCTCCTTTTCTATATGCGCCCATTTCTACTATGAATATTTGATGTTTGTTTTTAAGTTTTTTGATTATCAAATTTGCAACACCCATTTCGGTATTTACATGCGCTGGAGTAACAAGCATTTCTCTGTCTTTTAGAATATGTGACAGAAGTTCTTTTGTAGTAGTTTTTCCTACACTACCTGTAATACCAACCACAGTAAGATTTTCACATTTCTCACGTACATTCCTCGCTCTCACAAGTATTCTTATTTTCATCAAATGATCTAGAGGATAAAAAACTCCAAGAGATATTCCAACAAACACAAATGCAAATAGAGGTAGAGCTATTGCAATAATTGCAATAAGAGCAATGTCCATATAATTTGCAGCCACAAAAGAAATTGTGCAAAACAACACAAATGCAAAAGCACTAACAGCAAATGATTTAAGTGTCCAAACTGGATGAGCCTGTTTAAATATCACAAATCTAAATAGAGTGAACCATGCAAGAAGCCCAACTGTAAAAAATAGAGAAATATCACTTAAAAGAAATCTACCTATCTTCACATCAAAAATAATTCCAATAATCAAAACAATTAATCCAAGCGCAGTAACAGAAGGCTTAACTACTCCGAATAGCTGTTTAAACCATCCTTCATGCCTTAAGTGTTCGCGCAATCTATCTATCCTCCACTCTTTTACCTGCCAAAGTCTGGCAAAAGTAAGTAGTGGCGAAAGGCCAGCAATAACAATTAAAACAAAAAGTATGTAATGCACCAATACATTGTAGCACCTGCGCTTTTCTAGAGTGAGTCCACATCTGTCTACCTCTCGACTCGTCCGCTGAAGCGGACTCACTCGAGGAGAGCCCTGCTATAACTGCTTTCTTATAATCTCCGCAATTTCAGAAGCTCTATCTCGATGCACTCCGTGTCTCGTTCCACGATAGGTATATAGGTTAGATTGAACAATTTTTTTATTCATAATCTTTCCATCACGCAGTGCAGTAATCTTATCTTTAGTACCCCAGAAGATATCTGTAGGCTGCGAGATTGTATCAAGTAAGCCTTCTAAATCCTCTTCTATTACTTTCATCATAGTTTCACGCATGATTCCACTTGTCTCCTCATAATCATGCACACGAAGTAATTTGTATAAGACTTTTCTGGCAAAGCTTTTTATGGACTTAAGTACAGGAAGACTAAATATTGCATTTCCAATACAAGCTAGCCATGCGCCTATCTTCTTTTTTATGTACTCCCTATTTTTCAGTCCTGCAGAAGCACAAAGATACAAATGATCTATCCATTCACATTTTCTACTCGCAAGTTTTATAGATATACGACCACCAAAAGAATGTCCTATCAAAAGCACATTACTTAGATTTAATTCTTTTACTAATTCTTCGATGAAGTTTGCATAATCATCTACAGACCAAGAAAATTCTGGATCATCACTTTCACCAAAGCCAGGCAAATCTGGAGCAATTATTCTTACATTATCATTTCGCATCGCTTCACGAAGTTCTGTAAACGATTCATGTGATCCTCCCCAGCCATGAAGACAGAGTAGAGTACGGCCTTCGCCACTTGATGAGACTAATGTTTTGATGCCACTTATGGTGTGAATCGATTTATCCAAAGAATTATAAATACAAGATAAAGGCAAAAGGGAAAAGTAAAAAGGTAAAATGGCATAAATATGCTTCGACACGCACTTCGACTCGTAGAACTTAAAGCTAGTTCGCAGGCTCACTCTGCTTCCAGTTCTACTCGCTCAGCACGGCTCAGCATGACATATCGAGTTAGCAAGCGTGCAGGCTATTTTTACTAAGAAATCATTCTTGGGTACCAATATATTATCAATCCCATGTTGATTTCGTCGCATATACCGCCTTAAGCACGCGAGCGAACCTTTCGCATTCCTTATGTTTTGATTACAATTGCAAACTAGATGAGACGAATGATTATCGCTCTGGCATTACTACTTCCGACTACTGCACAAGCAGTACACTTAACTGATAATCATTTTGAAGAAATAAAAACACATCTTTTAAATCGTATAAATGAAAGCAGGCAAAAAAATGGAACGTCTGCGATTTCGTATAGTAAAAATATACAAAGAGTAGCTCAGGGGCATGCGGATGATCTGGCATCACATTTCGATCCGAAAAGCACAGAAACACGTGAGGCAACATATCTAGCTCACACTAGCTCAGATGGAAGAGCATTAAATGCAAGATTCCGAGATGCAGAAGTAGAAACCGGATGGCAATTTTCTGAGAACGTAGGCTACTGGATACGAGAACCATTCGACGGACCAGGAATAGAAGATGGAGCAATTACAATTAAAGCATCTAAATTTGGAGTAGACCTAATGCATGACGGAATGATGGCAGAGGTCCCACCAAATGATTCACACAAAAAAAATATACTGGGAAATTACACACATGTAGGCATGGGGCTCTCTCTTTTAAATAATCCAGGCTCCGCACTAAACACAATATTCATGGTAACAAACTACAGTAGATACCAAAGCAAAGAAGAAGAAATTGATTACAGAACAAGTATTCACTTCGCATCTTCTACCTCTCCTAGATCTCTACAAAACTCAATAGAAGCATCGCACGGTGGACCATTCGAAGATGTAAATCTAAATCACAAGTTTGCAAATGAAATAGAAAAGATAAAAGAAGCAGGAATTGTTAGTGGATATGATGATGGAACATTTAAACCAGATAAAACTGTAAATCGAGCTGAGTTTATAAAGATGATGATGGATTCTGTAGGGCTATCTCCTATTGGAATGGAATTTAATGCATGCTTCGAAGATGTATTTAATCAATGGTTTGCTCCTTATGTTTGTATCGCTAAACGTAAAGGATGGGTAAATGGATACGCAGACAATTCTTATCGTCCAGATCGGGAAGTAAATCGCGCAGAAGCAATAGCAATGGCTTCTAGGATTATAGATATAGAAAGAAGTGGAGAAGATATAATTTTGTTTAACGATGTTTCACCAGATTCATGGTTTAGCGAACCGCTACAAGAGCTTGCGAGTAACAATTTAGTCCCCTCTTCTTATGAAACATGGTTTAGACCAGAAAGAGGAATGACTAGAGGAGAAATGGCATACATCGCATACCAAGTAATGCTAGAAAAAGGTGGAGCAGGAGAAGAACGAAGTGGCCCGGAGAGAAGTTTGTTAGGTCATTAAATATGACCTCTCCATTCGTTACGCTTTCCTCGAGCTTTCGCCTATCGCGAAAGTCGAGAGGCAGCGTAACTCAGTCGAGGAAAGCATGCATACGTAAACACTTCTTTCTGAAAATCATATTGAAATCATATAGAATCAACCCGTGAAACTTCTTCTTTTTGCACTACTAATAATTCCTGTAAAAACCTTCGCATACGAGGTTCCAGACATTACTAAGTGGCAAAATCTCACACTACAACTTATAAACATAAGTCGCTCAGAAACTGGACTTACTCCAGTAAGAATGGATAGCTATTTAAACCAGATATCACAAAATCACGCAGAAGATACTGCAATAAATTTCGATAACACATCAGATGAAACTAGAAGAAACACTTATCTTTCTCATACTAGTTCAAACGGAGATGAATTCTCTGACCGCATACAAAATGAGAAGATAATGTCTGCTGGAGAAAATGTAGGCTTCTATTACCAAATTCCCTTTTCACCTGCAGAAGAAAGTATGGACAAAGCAATTAACTTAATGCACAGCAGTATGATGGCAGAAATTCCACCAGATGATGGTCACAAAAAAACAATACTTGGTGATTACACACATGTAGGAATAGGTCTCGAGCTTCATAGAGAAATTTCTTCTGAATCGAATGCTATTTTTTTGGTAACGGATTTTGGGAAATACAAAGCAGATGCTTTGTCACAAAGCAGTCAGCCGCAGCTGACGAAAACAAATAGATGGTCAGAAAGAATTCGTGAAAGACAAGAAAAAAGAAGAAGTGCATGGAGAGATAGATTTGAGGAGAGGGTGAGGAGGAGAATTAAGAATAGGTGAAACCCCCGGCTATGTACGCGCGAAGCGCACAAGGCCACTGGAGGTTTCAACCCTTTGACGTGATAGATTCCTTTCGTTTCTTTGTTCGGCTTATGCCATGATGCCAAATGCAGTTTCGCCTATATACCTGTTGATTTCGACTTGATTGCCCTTGGCTTGGAGCGATAGCAGATGCTCGTCGTCGATGTGATTCTGGACAATGTCGACAGCCCACTTAACGTTTCGAATAGACTCCTCGATAGCTGCTGCTTGCTGCTCATCCGTATCCGTCGGCCTTGGCTGGACATCAAGACCAATCAGGCCCTTATATCCAGTTATATGCAGCTGCCACAGCATGTCAATCAGAGAGCGCAAACTTATGCTCCCTGCAGCGCCGTCCCGGTCGAAACCTGGATCGCCACCCTGCTGATTGAAATGAGTATGAAAAAGTAGCCCAAGCGTCATGGCCTCGCCCAGTGTCATTGAGGGATCGAGCTTGGCCATGACCTCGTGACCTTCTTCCGGATTGACGCCAAGCATCCCAGCAAGCGACGGGAATTGCAGCGCAATCTGCAGCGCCATCCAAAGGAAGCTTTGTGTAACCGGCGCATACATTCGCCACATCGGTTCTTCCGGTTTCGCTTCGCCGGCAATTGGAATAGGCACATTTCCATCGCGGCCATGCTGTCTCTTGTGCCACTTGAGAATTTGAACCCAGGCGTCGAACATGAGCTGATATCTCAGCATGTGATTGCCGCTCATCAGCCCATTGACACCATTCGTCCCCACCCAGTACACGTAGATGCAGCCAAATTCCTGGGCGATCGAAATGCCAATCTTGGTACGGCTGATTGCGAGATCTCGTGCTTCTTTGACCTCGGAACTCATATTACCGTACACAAACAATTGATCGGAGTTGAACAAGTTCATCGTGAACATTGCCAACACCATTCCGCGTTCTGTCAGTTCTTTCTTGAGGATACCCACAGCCTGATGTAGGAGCTCCATTTTCTGATCTTCAGTCATATCCGTTGGATAGCCATCCTTGCCTATCAAACCGAGGACTAAGTCCAAGATGTCAGTGTCGTGGCACTCGAACCGTGTGATTCCGATTCCCTTCAGCAGATCCAACTTTCCACGCGTGGAGGTCCAACTGCGACTCGCAGCAAAGAACCTGCCTCCACCTTCATTGACACCCCAGGCATTTCCGGTGATAGCGTCCAGATTATGACAGTAGATATCTGGCCACCGCTCAGCTGGATCTACCAATTTCGACGGTAGAATCAAACTAGTCATGTAACATTCTCCTGATAGAATCGATTAACATTTGCGCATGAATACTATCTATGCGCTAGAAATTTCATTCCCTCGGCCCATTTTTTCTCCCTGCCGTCTTGGAATTCAATTTCTACTTCGTATACTCTTTCACCAGTCCAGAAAACCAACACAGTTTCCTATAAAGACTTTAAGAAGCTCTACTACAGCAACAGTAGCATGGTAGATACTGCATATATGATACCCATCACGCTACTGTCGTACAGATTGCAACAGAAATATAAGGCATCTTCGTAATCGATACCGCATTTCCACAACGAGCCTACCGTTATCTATCGTGTCAAAGAGCTCTCCCAGATTTCACACTCAAAAAATCAGATCCAATCTGACAATCAAGAATCAAAATCCAGGAAAGAAACTCTATTCTCACAGGAAATTTTGTCAACACATAAAACACCCGGTCTCTCGCGAGACCGGGCTTCAGCTCCTAGTTTTGACAGATTCTCCTCAACCACTTCAGGAGTAGCTGAGGATTTGCGATTGACATCAGCATGGCCGTTTCAGATAACGACCCATCGTTTCGTTGCCGCACTCTGGAGGATTTTCTCGCAGAGGACGATCTCGTGATGAGCGTCGGCAAACGTCGCAAATTGCCTCACGACATCATCATCCGAACCAGCCTCGATGGCATCGTATACCTCCTTCACGCAATGCTTGAAGGCGTCCGGAAAGCCTTCATTATGGTCACCCGGATATGTTGTGTGGGCACTCGCAGCATCTGACATCAGCGACGGATCGCGTATCAGAACTTCGTTCGCACGATCACGATGACCAATGTGCAGATTATTTGGATTTTTACTGTTCCAAGACAACGAGCAATTGGATCCCGCGATTTCGTAGCGCTCTGCGCATTTGACACCCGCAGTAACCTGTGAGACCCACAAAACACCTTGCGCACCACCTTTGAACTTGAACAATACGACGCCCTGGTCCTCAGTTTCAATGTCGATCGATTCTCGTTCAATATCGTCATCCGATTCTGTAGTGAAAGTTTCGACTTCACCGGTAGGCCGATTGCGCGCATTGTGCACGGTTCTCAGATCAGCAAACACGTGCTGAACCTCGAGGCCCGTGATATTTAGGATCAGATCGATCCAATGCGTACCGATGTCGGCGATTGCACGAAGCTTGCCACCTTCTTCAGAAAGCACGCGCCAGTTGTAATCGGTATCGTAGAACAACCAATCCTGCACAAAGCTGCCATTGACAGAGTACACATTTCCGAGATCACCACGCTCACGAATGTCTTTTGCTTCCAGATTCAACGGATAGAACCGTGTCTGGTAGAACACCGCCGCAACCAGATCAGATTTCTCTGCGATCTCTACCAACTCCTTGGACTCCGCAGACGTCATGGCAAGTGGTTTCTCGCAGATCACGTGCTTGCCGGCTTCAAGAGCCCGCTTGCACATATCGAAATGCAACCTGTTCGGCGTTACGATGTGAACCGCGATGACATCAGTGTCATCGAGTACTTCTTGGTAACTCTTATAGGCCTTTGGAAGACCGTGAGCTGCTCGGAACGATTCCGACTCGGCATCATCACAGCCGAGCACGCCTGTAATGTGGTAGCCCAAACGCTTCAAGGCTTCTACATGCATGCCGGCAGCAAAGCCAGCACCAACTATCGCAGTACCTCTCATTGATTCATCTCCTCACAAACAAAGGCATCAGGAAGAATCAGCTCCCGAAACCTGAACAAGATTAAACAAGACACCTAACATTAGATGCCAAGAAGATCCAACTGTGAATCCTTGCGCATTGGACTCACGCACAGAAATCCCATTCAAGATCTCTCGCTACCAATCAAATCATTCTTATTTTTTCCTTTCTATTAGAATGTTTGATTTGTGCTACAGATTCCTAAAAACAAGGGTGGCGTCCGGAACATCCGAACTAAGTAAACCATTCTGATATTGGCACACTAGATACTAGAAAAATATCCAAAGCACCAATATCAGTAAATTTTAATCAATCACAATACTGTCAAAGAGCTAATCCCACCTAAACCATGTTCTCTTATATTTCACAGAGAGCTCAGACAGGAGGCGGATTATGTAGATTTTTGGATTATTTGTCAATCAATGACCATGAGTAGTTCTATGACTGTAATGTGATAGAATGCGCGAAACGGGCAATTAGCTCAGCTGGTTAGAGCGTCTCGTTGACATCGAGGAGGTCACTGGTTCGAATCCAGTATTGCCCACCACAGTTGAATTGCAGACGAAAACAAGTCTGCCGGTAGGCGTACGAAGTTTGAGTCGCAAGATACTGTGTCCTCCGAAGCTTTAGCGAAGGAGGACTAGAAGTACTACTATTCACCATCTTCAGCACTTTCATCTTCTGGAGCATCTTCCACAACTTCAGTAGAAACCACATGTTGTAATCCAGATATCAGCATATCTTCGTCAAGCTTCTCAATCATCAAAGAACATAGATTCTGCATATTTTCCCATTGGGCATCTAGCAACGCACTTGCTGCTCTTTGCTTACCTGCTGCAACTAATTCATTATAAAAACCAATTGCCTTTTCTGCGTCATCTAACCTTCCGATAAGCTCATCATATGTAGGACCATTGGATAATTCAATACGAGCTTTAATTGCATCTTCAACATCTCTGATACTTACATTGCCATTCAAAATATCTTTCATGGTAGTTCTTGAATTAGAAACTCTGCAATAAATTCTACGCGCCTGCTTTGTTTTATCGTGCTGTAAAAACTCTCTTAAAGTATTACACTGCCCTCCTTCATCCGAATATTCCTCAGGATCCAAGATTAGCTTATCCGTTTGTGATTCTGCTTCAGACATAATTAAGAATGTGAAAAATGTAAATAGGAGGGTGATGGTAGCACCGCGCACATACGACAATCAACTTTAGACTCCGTCTTTCAGATCTTTCTCAATCCTTGCCTTAGTACTCATTATTCCCCTCACAAATTCAGATGGATGCAACAAATGCACTTCACGCCCCCTACCTCTCCATTCATCCAACATACCAAAAAATCCAGATTCAACATTTACCATTCCAGACATATTTATAGAAACGCTATCATGACCTTCTTCGTAAAACAAACGATCTAGAAGTTTACGCATATATTCTCTATCTCCACCATCTATGTAGTTTTCAATAAAACTTATAACAATACCCCCATCCAATAATGACATTATTAAACCATTATTAGCCTCTTCATGTTCCGCACCATAAACATCTTCAATAAGCCACCTTTCTGCATCAACAATTCTACGTCCATCTTGGATCATAGCCAAAAACTTAGCACTAGCTTGCGAAAAAGCAAGAAATCGAATCGCATTTATTTTTAGGCAATTATCAGAATCCTCATGCTATAATCCCCTTCGAAATGCTATCAACACTACACGTAATCATCGCAATACTACTGTCTTTATCAATAATGCTTCAACAGAGAACATCTGGGCTATCTGCAACTTTTGGTGGCACAGGTGCTACAGTTGTTCAACGTAGAGGCGGAGAGGCTGTGATTTTCAAGGCAACAACCTGGCTTTCTGTCGCTTTCTTTGCGCTAGGAATAATAAGATTATACGTTTAGTTAATCTAAAGATAAGGTAGAATCTGTCATCGTGGATCTTCTTCGTACTTTCCGGGCAATGAAGTTATGGGAAAAGTGGGTCGTCGGATGCTTTTCTCTTCTACTGGTTGCAAGCATGACAATGCTGCTCAGGCAGTTCTATTTAGAAAATACAGATAGCGCACCAAAGAGAGGTGGAACATATATAGAAGGATCTGTAGGAACCATAAGAATGCTTAATCCTTGGTTCACTGTAGAGAACGATGTAAACAGAGATATTACATCATTAGTATTTTCTGGATTACAAAGATACAACCCATTCACAGGAAACGTAGAAGACGATATGGCCACTATAAAAATCTCTGGTGGGAATCACATATATACAGCAACACTACGTGAAGATATTTTCTGGCATGACTCTACAGAAGAAACTCCAAGGCCAGTAACATCCGATGACATAGTTTTTACATATCAAATTATAAAAGAGCACGGATTTCCAAATCCTATACTCCAGAAAAACTTCCGTGGAGTAGAGATAGAAAAAATAGATGATAGGACAGTTCAATTTAAACTCGAGAAACCTTATTACTTTTTCAAAAGCAATTTAACACTCGGAATACTTCCTATGCATCACTTGGAAAATATTCCTCCAGAAAGACTTCCAGAAGCACTTGGATTTAACTTGATGCCTATAGGATCCGGTCCATACAAATTTAGAAGTATGGTAGAGACTGAACTTTCTACAGAAGTAACACTAGAGCACTTCGATGATTTTTATGGTTCTCCACCATATATAGATAGAGTTGTATTTCGTGCATTTCCTGATTATGCATCACTACTCTCTGATCTAAGAAACTTAGACGGAGTTAGACATGTACCACGCGACGAAGAAGGTAGAGCAATAATCCCAAACAGATATCATACTTTTTATTATTCTCTTCCGCAGTACGTAGCACTGTTTTTCAACATGAAGAGCGAGCTTCTATCTGATAACACTCTACGACTTGCTCTGCAGAAATCTATAAACAAGAAAAATATAATAGATGATATAGATGAGCAGGTAATAGTAGACACTCCCCTTCTAGAATTTGCTCAAGAAGATTGGAAGTATCAGTTTGAACCAGAAGCAGCTCAAGGAGCTTTATATGAATCAGATTGGCATCTTCCAGAAAAAGTTCGCTTGCAACATCTGCAAATAAATTCAGCAAAGAATGTCACAGGGAATCTTCATCCTCCACAATCAATCGTATTACTAGACACGGGAGCACAACTTACTGTTACGGGATCTTATGCTGCAGCATCTAGTGAACATCTTTTCTTGAATAACGTATCAGTTACAAAAACAGATACAGGAAGCTGGACTGTATCTATACCAACAGATGGAAGCACTGGAAGTATTTTGCCTGGAGAAAATTGGGTGCAGCTCACAGAAAGTGGTGGCGATATTTTAGATACTTTTATTCTGACAAGAAGCACAAATAAAAATGACTTCATGAGATTAAGAGAAGAAGAAAAGATACTCACAATGTTCGAAGAATCAAAAGGCTCAGGTTCAGGAATATCAGTATCTGATCTTGTAATAGATGAAGGGATTATAAGAATGAAAAAAGAAGACGAATTACAAGGAATAAGAATAAGAGAAAATGGAACACCTCTTAAGCTGCATATTCTTACAAGCGCTCGTCCACCTACATATCCCAAAGTGGCAGAAAAAATATCGCAGCAGTGGAGAGAAATAGGTGTAGATACAGAAGTAGAAATTATAGAAGATAGATCCAAGTTCGAAGAAAAGGTAATCAATAGAAAATATGATGTTTTAATCTTCGGACAGCCTCTGCTTGATAATCTGGATAGCTATCCTTACTGGCACAGTAGCCAAGTTCAATCCCTGGAAGAAATAGAGGAAGAAGGCGAGAGCCTGGGAATAAAATTGGACGCCAATAACCTTTCTCAATTCACTGATTTCCGTACAGATGCACTACTTGAACAAATAAGAGAAACTCATAATCCTGACCTCAGAAAGAGTGCTCTATCTCAGCTTCGAGAGGTATTTAGCGAGGAAATCCCAGCTGTAGTCCTGTATTCCCCTACATACGTGTTTGCAATCAGCAATAAGATGCTAGGAGTAGACCTAGGGAAGCCTTCTCTGCATTCTGACCGATTCCTGAGTGTTCACAGATGGTTCATAAAGGAGAAAAGATCGTTTAGAGCTGGTAAATCGTGGTTTAGCTTCTTTCCTTGGCTAATTAAGCTTTTCTGAACACAAAATTTATACAAAAAAGTAATGTCTCATTGACTAGAAGCCATCGAATGCTTAGACTGCCCCGGCTGCTCAGTTTTTGAAGCGCGTATAAAACAGTTGATTATGGAACTCTTATTACTAGAAGACATCCCAGGCGTTGGCCAAAAAAACGACATCATAGTCGTAAAAAATGGCTTTGCTCTAAATAATCTACTTCCACGTAGAAGAGCTCTTATCGCTACTCCAACTGTAAGAAGAAGATACGCTGAGCAAATTAGAAACCGTGCAGAAGAGAGACAGCACGAAGTAGAGCTATCTCGCAGCGCTGCAGGAGTACTTCAAGACGCTGCAATCACCTTCACAAAGAAAGCAAGTAAGACTGGCAAGCTTTACGCAGCAATCTCCGAAAATGAAATTTCAGAAGCATTATCTGAACAACTTAGCGTAGAAATCCCAGAAGTAAACGTAACTATAGAGGAAGCTATCAAAAGCACTGGTTCTCACACTGCTAGAATTAAATTGGCAGATGGTCAGGAAGCGGATGTAAAGGTTGAGGTTGTTGCAGAATAACAAGGCTCGCCCATTCAATTCCTCATTGCGCTCATCGCTCAGGATAAATCATGCGAGACATTATTATCTTGATCGTTTTTTAATATACCTCGTCAAGATAGCAGGATTCACAATAAATCTGCATTTCTGTGTCATCTGTAAAAGTAGTCATAATGCTCTTCTCACACTTTTTACATTTGTCTCTACGAAGCTTTTGTGGATTTCTGATTGAGAAACGCACCATATGGCGGCAATCATGGCAGAAGTGTGGAATTGGAATACGATGTTTACGATAGAAAGATAATTCCTGCGGAACAATCTTGTAATTTTTTTTGCATTGTACGCAGGAGAGAATAGATTCTGTGATTTCATCCTGCACATCGTCGATACAATTTGGAATTTTGTATGTTTGCTTTTGATAGTTCTTTGGATCACGATCGTGCCAACGATAACCTTTGCTTATCGCTTCTTCTTTGCTCAATGGAAAATACTCTTGTGCAACTGTTTCGTTATAGGTAAATGGAGAAATATTTGCAGGAAAGAACTCTCCCCATTCTCCTGTGTCCTTCATATGCTCAATTATTTTTGGAATCATTTCTTCATATTCTTCTTTTGTATACTGCTTATTTAATATGCAGTACTTCTCATGTTTCAGCCCAATACTTCCAAAAATATCGTTAGAGGAATTAATGAAGAAGGAGTAACACACATTGTACGAATTAGAGCTACGTAAGCAGAATTGCACGTTATGTGAACCTGCAGCTGCGGTTGTAAAGTAAATAAGCTCAGCATTGCGTCCACCACTATAAGCATCCATAGAATCATGAAAAAGTTTTACGTCCCACAGATGTCGATTGTTCTCGGATTGTTGTGCGCTGAAACACAGTGCGCAGTTTTTACATTCAAACAAATTATCGCCAGAGCAATTTTCTGAATTGATAATCATCAAATCACGTCCTATAGTTTTCTTCCTAATGTCTGCATACATCTTATATGCCTTACGAACCATATGGTGTGAACCAAAATCAAATTCTACAAGCTTTTCCTCATATTTTTCCTTTGTAAGTTTTTCGTTGAGAAAATAATACTTTTTGTTGCGCAGATTCGTACACATAAAACAATTTGTGCAGTTTCTGCAATCCAAGAGGAACGCAGAATCGCTGCACTCGCTGCAAAAAAAGAGATACTTGCTGTTATAGCAACTTACACATTCAGTGCATTCATATAGAGACTCACATTTTGTGATTTGCATGCAATCGACAGAATCTGAAGATTTGTTTCCACGATAGGTATATAGAAGATTTTGTGACATGTGCGTACGTGCACATATGTAACAATTGTTACAATCACGTACGTCGTTGTTGTACTCACAGTTCTCTGATTTCTCTACTCTAAGTGAAGGCAATGGCATGCTGCGTTCTAGATCTGCAAACTGATCAAAAAATGGTCTGCTAAAGTCATACTTGCGTCCATATACAAGTGGATCGAATTTGTCGCTGTACCAGTGGTTCTTCTCGCATATCGTGAATGGCGAATCGGAAGCATGAACAGAGATAATATCTTTTCCTGTTACATCACATTTCCTTTCATGGAGCATGCGCTCATTACGAAAGCTCATACGTCGCATTTGTCTGCATGGCGGGCATTCTGTAGGTGGAGGAAGTAGTTTCTTTTCTCCATTGAAGACAGGAGAAAGCTTATCGAGGAATGCAAGATCCTCATTTGTAATCTCAAACTCTGTGCCGCAGTTTTTGCACTCTATTCCCATTGGGGAGTGGATTATAGCAAAAATTGACATGTATCTGCTCACGCTCTAGTATGAATATGTAATGCATTTCTTCCACACCATCCTCTGCTCCATGAATAACGCTGCTCACAGCGAGGGCTGGTATTGCATGAATAATTCCTAATTGTAACTAACAATATCTCAGTCCTTGCAAGAGCTAGGACTTATTTTTTGTTTCGTACTTTTCCCCCTCCTACACATCATGGAAACAGCAGAATTTCCACCAACGGCATATCCAGAAGCGCCTCCGACTCCTGTAGTAGAATCTCCACATGAACGAGCAATTAAAGATCTACAAGCAGAGAGCCAACGTCGAGCGCTAGAATCAATCGAAGCTCCTGAATCTGTTGCTACTCATACTATAAGAGATCAAAGAACTCAGTTTCATGAACGAATTCTTGCGGCATAAATTAGAACAAATAGCGACCAGAGATAAATCTAATAAACTTCTGATAAATAACACTTCTCACAATAAATTATCTCTGGTCGCGAAGAATCGTACGTTGTCTGGATTTCTTTGTTGCACTTCCCACATTCTCTCTGCCAGAGCTTCCTAGGATTTCTGAGCTGCATTCTTCGTTTGTGACGTTCGTCTGGATGCAAATGTGGTACAGGAATATTCATTTTTCTATGGAACTCTAATTCCTGTTTTACAATTCTAAATGGCCTCTTGGTTTTTTCGCATTCTATAGCCCAGTTAAGAATATCATCTGGAATGTCAGATATAGCATCTGGAAGTCTAGAGGCTGGAATTATTTTTTCTACATCTGGAATATCATCTTCTTTATCTCTCCATCTCCACCCCTTAGACTCTACTTCTTCTTTTGTCAGTGGAAAGTATTCTTGAGCTACAGTTTCGTTATAAGCAAATGGAGATAGATCTACTGGAAAGTATTTACTCCATTCCCCACATTCCTTCATTTTCTCAATAATCTTCGGAACTAGCGCCTCGTACTCATTCTGAGAATACTGCTTATTTAAGATACAGTACTCTTTTTGATTCATACCAAAACATCCAAAACAATTTTTACTAGAATGACAGTCATCACAATAAAGAAGCTCTGCACAATTACTTACGCAGCGATGACAAAATAGAATATGAAAACCAGTAACGGACATATTACTATACGAAAGCTCTGCTGATGGCGGAGAAAAATTACAGTCATGACAATCTTTGAAGCTATCATCAGTTGCACAATATTTGCAATCTTCACAATTTTTCAGATCATAGGAATCAAATGTATTCTTGCAGAAGTAAAGATAATCCCCTGTCACATTTTCATTTGATTTTCCATGGTAGTGCTTTGCTACTTCTTTTGATTCAAGTTCTTTCATCTTTTCGTAGAACACTTCCATATTTTGCTTTAGATGCTTTACTCTAGACTCATATTCGTTCTTAGAAACCTTTTCATTCAATATATAATATTCCTTCTGCTTTAGCCCCACACATCCAAAACAATTCTTACAAGACTGACATCTGGCTAGATACTCACTATCTGAACAATCCTCAGAATCTCGTGAATAAAACAAATTATAACAACCAACACAATCGATGCACTCATAACAAAATTCACTTCTATATGTGTATAAACAATCAAAACAATGCTTGCTTTGCCACACTATATGTCCATAAGCACAACCCTCATTCAAAACACACCCAAATACCAAATAACAATTCCTACTTTGAAATGCGAGGTTACTGTAATCACAATTCTCACATTGTATATTTGCTATATTTATATGTGGTACAGAATTATGAAGTGCCTGTATTTGTGGAAAAATCGGAGAACCTAGATCGACATCTTTACCGTAGTCTGATGCATCCCACTTATCACTCCACCACTCCTGTATGTCATAAACAGGAAACTTAGAATCTTCGTAATACATAGATATAATTTCTTTTCCAGATAGATCTGACTTTCTCTTGTATAAATTGAAAAAATTGCGAAAGGTAAATCTATTTTGAGCTCTGCAATTCGGGCAAATTTCTGGAGACGAAACTTGTATTTTATTTCCACCAAACACAGGCGAAACTCTCTCGTAAAAATCCAGATCTTCATCTGTAATCTCAAACTCTATGCCGCAAGCTTTGCATTCTTTTTGCACTATAAACGCAATATTATCACATACAATGACTGATTGTTTGCCCAGGCTGCACTCAGGGCAATGGTATTGACATTCAACATTTAATACCCTATTATGTACATGTTGTTACCTCTCTACTACCCCACTTATGCCTAATTATTCACAAATCCGCATAAACAAAACAAAAGAACTAAAAGATATGCTTAAGTTTCTACAAAGCCAGTTAAAATTGCTTTCCGAAGCAGATATCTTAAAATTGGCCTTGTCTGAATTTTATAGCAAAAGACAAAAACAAAATTATTCTGAATGGATCAATAATCTTCCTACTTTAGATATGACAGATGAGGAAGAGATTAGAATTGGTAAAGCCATACAGGAGTACAAAGGCGGAAAAGGTAAGATAGTAGATGTATTTGATGATGATCAGGCAAGGAAAAACTTTGGTGTATAATCTCATCCAATGTTCAAATTAGAATTTCAGCCAGTATTTTGGAAATGCTATAAACAAATTGCAGGAAAAGATAATGTACTCAAAAAGAAAATATATAAAACATTACAAACACTATCACTGAATCCTAGGCATCCATCCCTTAAAACCCATAAAGTTATTACAAAGAAGTATGGTATAAAAATGAGCTCATGGGCTACAGGAGATATTCGAATAGTTTGGGATTTTGATAAAAAGGCAAAACTTATGATCTTAGTTTTGGATATTGGAAAACATAGTGGAAAGAATAAAATATACAAATAATTTCAGTGATATTAGTAGACAGTATCTAAATAACACTTCTCACAGTAAACGATTTCCTCCCTATCGGGTGCATAAGTAGTATCAATCCCCTCTCCACACTTCCCACATTCTCTTTTCCAGAGCTTCCTAGGATTTCTGAGTTGTATTCTTCTCTTGTGGCGTTCATCTGGATGAAGCTTCGGAATAGGAATACGAAAATTTCTGTAGAAGGTTAACTCTTGTTTCGTAATACGATAATTTTTTCCAGTCTCTTTACATGCAATAATTTCATCGATTATAGAATCTGGAACTTCGTCTATATCATCTGGAATATCATCCCAAGAAATAGTTTCTTTGCCTTTTGTAAACGGCAGATTATCCTGCCATTTCAAACTACACTTAACTACATCCTCTTTTGATAGAGGAAAATATTCATTGGCAGTAGTTTCGTTATAAGAATATGGAGAGATAGATGCTGGAAAGAATTCTCCCCACTCATCTGTCTTTTTCATATGTTCAATTATCTTTGGAATCATCTCCTCATATTCCCGTTTTGTATATTGCTTATTTAATATGCAGTATTCCTGTTTTTTTAACCCCACACATCCAAAGCAATGTGCTGTTGTTTGTATGCATTGGAAACAGTATGTCAGATCTTGCGCACCAGAAAAACAGCCAGTACAAAATCGTACATTGTTCAAATTCTCTCCACAACACTCCGATTCATACACACGTTCTGTCTTGTCTCCAAACACAAAAACGTCCATACAGTCTTTCGAATCACGAACCAATTGGCAATATCTGCAATCCCTGCATCCACGTATACCAAAACAATCAAAGCAATCTTTGGATTCATAAATATAATTACCTGTCACGTTATCGTTCTGTTCTCCTATAAAAGCTTTTCGTATCTGAGATCCCTTAAGAGCATCAAAACGATTCTGTGCAACAGAAATATGCTCTCTATTGGAGAAATCAAACATTGCGATTTTCTCTTTATATTCCTCTTCTTTTAGCTGCTCATTGAACATACAAAACTTCTTTTGCCTGAGCCCTGTACATCCAAAACAATATGAACAACTTCTACAATCAAAAAGAAAAGAGCTATCACTACATTGCTCACATAACTGTGAATACTTGAGCTGAAAACACTTTTCACAATCTATGCATTCATAGCATCTCTCGGATGTGATCATTTCGGTGCAATCTACAAATGTTTTATTAAAGAAAACACGATAGCCATACATAGAGTCCTGATTGTGATCTGCTTCTATTGTGAAATAGCAATTCTTTGACCATCCGCATTGATTTAAGAAATCACAGTTCTGCAAGTTCACAACATTTGTTGCAAGGAGTGGCACACTTTTAATTAGTTCATCAAACTGTTCAAAAAACGGACGAGAAAAATCGAAGTCACGTCCGTAATCTTTTGCATTCCACCCGTCTCCATACCATGCTTCATGAAAATATGATTTATAAGAACTTCCTGGAGGAAACTGTGAAAGTATTTTCTTACCAGTCGCACCACATTTATTCATATACAACACCCTCTCAACACGCCACGACAGACGACGCTGCAATCTGCAATCAGGACAAAACGTAGGCGCTGGAACTTTCATTTTCTCATAAAAAGCCTGATCTCTCTCGTCTACTGTAAACCCACTCTGGCACTGCTTACATTCCTTCTGCATAGGGACACAGTTTACCAGATTTAGACTATAGGTGGTTCAAACTCCTCCCGGCTTCGTTGAAACTACGCCGTGGCAAGCGTCTATACAATTGGTGGTTCAAACTCCTCATCTAGAGCCCCACTGTACCAAGCCTCCTCCGAAATATCTCCCCCACTCTCATCCCATTTCTGAAGCAAATCTTCTACATCCTTCTTTGGCTTCGCATAATTCTCACGAGATCGCTCTATTATTCGTTTTGCATAATTATCCTCCGGAGTTTCGCAATCCATAGTAGTTGCAGAGAAAGCATCACGCGTCTGACCATTTACACTCATTTTTATATAAAACTCTCTTACTGCTAAATTGATAATATCTCGAACATTAAATATAGGAGTAAACTCTTTCTCCAAACTCACAGCATCTTCTGCTCCGACACGGAACGAAACTATTGTTCCTATGTTTCCAAAAACTGTTGTTTTTACCTTATCTATAAGCTGTCCCATATACTGATGAGCAACAGTAAGAGAAAGCTTGTACTTTCTAGCTTCAGACAAAATTTCTGCAAATGTATCTGTGGCAAAATACTGGAACTCATCACAATACAGATAAAAAGTCTTTCTCTCGCTTTCATCCATCTCAGCTCGTTCAAGTGCTGCCTGCTGAATTTTTGTAATCATCATAGCTCCAAGTAGAGCTGCATTTTCCTCTCCAAGTAACCCCTTATTTAGCTTAACCAAAAGGATCTTCTGGTTATCCATTATGTCTCTTATATTAAAAGTATTAAATGGCTGACCAATTATATTTCTTATCAAGTTTGTAGAAACAAGCTGACCTACTTTGTTTAGAAGTGGAGTAATTGCTTCGTTATCAAACTTCTCACTCCATGCTGCAAATTCGTTTACCCAGAAGTTTTTTACTACCGAGTCTTCTATTCTACTTACGATAGTCTGCCTGTAGTTCTTGTCACTAAGCATTTTCAAAATCGAAAATACTGTTGTCCCCTTCGAATCAAGTAGAGCAAGAGTTGTCTGTCTGAGCACATGTTCAAGCCTAGGAGTCCAGTTTGCTCCAAATAGCTTTTTGAAAATCTCTATAAATCCAATTGTTACTCGAAGCTTAAGCTTAGGATCTACAGCTTCCATAGGATTAAAAGCTACCGGAAACTCTGTATCCATTGGATTGAAATAAACAACATCATCTATACGATCTTCCGGAACCTGCTTTATGACTGCATCTACCAAATCACCATGAGGATCCATCACACATACCCCCTTTCCATCTTGCATATCTCTAGCTATTAAATGCTCAAGCATTTTAGATTTTCCTGTTCCAGATTTTCCTACCACATACAAATGTCTCGATCTATCAGCACGTAATATTCCAAAAGGAATTTTTTGATTATGATAATTTGAATGACCAAAAGGAATCACATCGCTCTCCCCTGCTTTTGGTAAATCCATAGGCGGTTCAGATCTTCTGGCCATCACATGAACTATGTGTGGAACTATGTCTGGATCCGGGAAATGGTACATCCCTGCCAGCTCTTTTATTCCCATAAGAGAACCTCCACTTAATCCTCTATTTTTCCAACGCTTGAGCGCTGCCTCTCCACGTAAACGACTTCCAATTGTAAAACCATTGTGATCTATGGTATTGAACTGGAAATAAGCTTGTTCAAGAGCCTTAAGCTGATTTTGGGCTTTATCTGCATCTCCTGCAAAAGCTGCAACACGAACACTAACATCATATTGCCTTTCTTCTGTTTTAGAACTTATTGCATCTCTTTCACGTGTTCTAAAGCCCTTTTGAGATCTTGCTTTTACATAATCACGCAAACGAAACCACTTTCGTATTCGGTTACGGAAAAACTTAAATGTACGACTCACATTAAATTTAAAATTATCTTGTCTTGGGCTTACTACAACCTGTGCCCAAAGTTGCTCTCCTTCTTTTGCCTTGCTCATTACAGTAAGAAGTCCTGCAAGAGAATCACGCTCAAATTCATCAAAGCGTTTCCATGGATATAGGTCTGTCCTCTTGCTACCAAACTGCGAAGAAAGCAGAATCCCATCTTTTATATTTTCCTTTTTTGCATAATCTTCAAACTGCTCTTCTATTACAGCATCTGGATATATCGCATATATCTGTCCTTCTATAAGCTCACGAAGATTATCTGGAATTTGCATATAGAAATATACATGTTGTCTATATGAAACCATTTCCATACTTATTTTTTTATTCTTTAATTGCTCGTGAAGATTTGTAAGAAGTTGCGCAAAAATTGGCTCTGTTTTAGCCTCTTTCTCTTCCCATTGCTGGATTCGGACAAGTAGGAGCATTAGGAATAATTCTAACCTAATAAACCTCTGCTAGATAGCATTCTTCGCACAAAACCTTCTCTAATCTATCTGGTGAGTAGCTCGTCTGAATATCCTTGCCACATTCATCACACTCTCTAAGCCATAATTTCTGTGGATTTCGTACTACCATCCTGTCTTTTTGTCTTTCGTCTGGATGCAAGTGTGGGATAGGAATGTTTTGCTTGCGGTAATACATAAGCTCCTGCTTTGTTATCCGGAAAGGCCGCAAAGTTCTTTCGCATTTAATAGCCCAGTTCAGGATGTCATCGGGAATATCATCAATATTGTCTGGTAAACGATCTGCAGGAATTATTTTTTCTACCTCTGGTATTTGATCAATATCATCTTTCCATTTCCAGCCCTTTGATATGACCTCTTCTTTTGTGAGAGGAAAATGTTCCTGTGCTTTACTTTCGTTGTATGCAAATGCAGAAACAGTAGGATCGAAGAAATGACCCCATTCTTCCGTTTCTTTCATGTGCTCAATTAACTTGCTTACTAGTTCTTCATATTCTTCTTCTGTGTACTGTTTGTTTAAAATGCAATATTTTTTCTTTCGTAACCCCACACATCCGAAACAATTACTGCAATTGAAACATAGATCTGTGTAGTAACAATCTGAAGAATTGGAGGTGCCGAAGCTAAATGCTATTTTTTGCACTTCCTCTACCCCTATAGAATCGTAAATCAATTCACTTGCACCCATTCCATAACAGTCATAACAATCTTTGTCTTCGAATATCCAGCTACTGTATTTACAATCTTCCAAATCGTTGCAATCGAAACAATATGATGAGTTTTTGGTATTTTTTACATTATTTCCTATGGTGTTTTCACAATTTTTGAGCCAGGCATATAAACGTGGCTTACTAGCTAGAAACTCTGTGAATTTTTTTTGCGCCGCTTCGCATCCTGGATTTGTATGCAATAGAAATGCTTGAATTTTTCTTTCATATTGCTCTTTGGTCAATTCCTCATTAAAGAAATGATATTGTTTATTACGTAAGCCAACACACCCAAAGCAATTCGTACATCCTACGCAATCATAGAGAAAAGTACTATCTGTGCATTGTATGCAGTTTCCAGCAAATGCACAGTTGTATGAATCGTAACTGTCATAACATTGATATAGAAGTTGGGAGTTAAAGCAAAATGAGCAATCTGTGCAATTCTGGAGGCGATTGCAATTATGGCAATAAAGGCAATCTTCACAGTCTTTTATGGCAGATGATAGATAGCAATTTCTGCAGTTGTATGTTTGATTTGTAAAATCTGAGTTATCGGAATTTACTTTGAGCACAGCAATATGCGGCACCTCTTTCATCAAGTCTGCAAACTGATCGAAGAATGGTCGTGAAAAATCAATATCTTTTCCGAAGTCCATAGCGTCCCACTTGTCAGACCACCATTCATCTGCTGCAAATACTTTGTGTGGCTTATCTGGTGAGTAAATGGATATGATTTCTCTTTCTGTTGCATCACATTTGCGCCTGTAGAGCGTTTGCTGGTTTCTAAAAATAAGTCGACGCTGCATGCGACAGTCTGGACATAATTCAGGTGATGGAATCAAATGCTTCTTTCCATGCAAAACAGGAGAAATTTTATCTAGAAATTCAATATCCTCTTCTGGAACATCAAACGATTTGCCACAGCTTTTGCAATTCTGCATGGGTAGCCATTATAGCTCACTGATTTTAATGTGTCTTTTTTGAAAAATACGCATAAAGCGTATTTGTCGAATTTGGTGGGTCAGGTGGGACTCGAACCCACGGCCAATTGGTTAAGAGCCAACTGCTCTACCGACTGAGCTACTGACCCATGATTTAAGAAGAACGAAGAAAGATTAAGGAAAATTGGACTTTTTCGCAATGATTTACAAAGCGCAATTACTACATTAACCTTGAATCATGACGAATTCAGACTGCATATTCTGCAAAATAATTGCAAAGGAGATTCCATCGGACACTGTATACGAAGATGACGAGGTAGTGATCTTCCGAGACATACAACCAAAAGCTCCTACTCATTTGCTCATAATCCCAAAACAGCACATAGAATCTATAATTACGATAAACGAGGAAACAAAAGATATTCCAGGGATGATGATCATAAAAGCTAAGAAGTTTGCTGAAGAGAAAGAAATTCCAGGATACAAACTTACTTTCCACGTAGGACGAGAAGGTGGACAGGTTGTGGATCATATACATTTGCACTTACTTGCGGAGAAGAAGGTATGAACATGCTTCGAGACGTCCGCCTACGGCGGACTCCTCAGCATGACACTTCTATAACCTCTACAACTTCTACAACCTATAAAACCTATGCAGCATATCCTGCTTTCTCTGCTTCTTTCTCGGAAACAAATTCAACTCTGTTTTCTTCTTTTATCCTCTTAGCTGCAGCGCTATCTGCTGGGTAATATTTCTTACCAGTCTTTGAGGCAACGAATCCACCGGATCCTTTGGAATCATCAGAGTCTTTGGCAGTCTCAGATTTCTTCTTGGAAGATTTGGATGCCTCCTCTTCTTTCTTCATTTCCTCCAGCATCTTCTTATCTATAGGAAGAAGCGCCTTTACAGAAAGTCCAATACGACGCTCATCTGGTTCTATGTTTATTACCTGTACATCGATCTTCTGTCCGATCTTTAGAACATCACTTGCATCAGCAATTTTTGCATGTGTGATTTCAGAAAGATGAACAAGTCCATTTATCTCATTCTCTAGTTTCACAAATGCACCATAATCTGTAAGGCGAGTAATTGTTCCCTGAACTCTCTTTCCTACAGGATATCTCTCTGCAACTGCTTCCCATGGATCCTTTGTAAGTTGTTTTATAGAAAGCGAAAGCTTCTCACCTTCCATTCCTATTACCTTTACCTTTACTCTATCACCTACCCTTACAAACTCAGAAGGATTCTTTACGTGTCCCCATGCAATCTCAGATATATGCACTAGTCCCTCAAGGCCATCAAACGTTACAAATATTCCAAAGTTTACAATTCCACTTACTGCACCTTCTCTCTCATCACCGGTCTTTAGTCCTTCTAGAGATTTTGCACGATGCTCTGACATTGCCTCTCTTTCTGAGACTACAATCTTTCCTGCATCTTCATCCGTCATAATAATCTTTACAAAGAATTCCTGACCAATGAATTTTCCTAAACGATTCATAATTTCTGACTTATCTGTCACACGAGGATAATTAACTGGAGAAAGCTGAGAAACAGGCAAAAATGTTCTGATTCCATCTATGTTTGCAAGTAGTCCTCCTTTATTTGCTTCCTGAGGAACGAAAGACATTGTTCCATCATCATCTATAAGTTTGTAGAACTTATCCCATGCTTTCTGCTGACTTACACGACGTAAACTCATTACTATCATTCCTTCGTCATTTTCTTCTTCTAAAACCATAGCAGTTACCTCAGCCCCAACGCTTAGCTCCTGAAAAGTATGAAAAGAATCTCTAAGCTCTCTACCAGAAATTATTCCAGTAGCAGATCCACTTATATCTAAAAGTAATTTATTTTTTCCTTTAAATACTACTTCTCCATCCAAAACCTCACCTGGCTTAGGAGAAATAACAGGAGGAGCTGATTCTTCGGAAAGTAGCTTCTCCATCTTTTCGTTCTCTTTGTTTAGAATTTTCTGTGACATAAAAATATTGGTAGCAAGGGAAGTAGTAAAAAGTTTTAAAGCAGATGCCTTGCTATGCGCATCTAATCTTCAGATATAACTCTACGCACTTAAAAAGGCTGTTGCAAGAAGATTTGGGGCCAATATTATGCTTCGATACTTAAATTTTCTACACCGCTCGCGTGCTTAAGGCGGTATATGCGACGAAATCAACATGGGATTGATCATATCTTGGTACCCAAGAATGATTTCTTACGCAAAATACCGCCTGCACGCTTGCTGCTTGGCATTTGAAATCTTGGAATTTAAAGCACGTAATCCTTAGTATTCAATGCATCAGGATCACCGATCTTTTGCTCCTGACTTGTCTGTGGATTGTATGCGCTATAGAAAAGCTCTATAAGCTCAGCTGTATTTAATCTCTCAGTAGTAACACCAATATTTTCTAGACCTGTTTCTACCATGTTCACACGATCCTTGAGCTTAGTTGTGGATTCCTCAAATTGTCTCTTTCTAGATAATGCTTTCTCTTTTGTGTCACCAGGTGTAAGCCAACTCATATATTTCTGGAAAAATGAAAGACTCTTAGCTCCTGCAGCATCCATAGGAACAATGCAATAAAATCTTTTCTGCATAATTTCAGAAACATCTACAAGCTTTTCTATGAATTTTGCGTAGTCTAAAGTTTGCTCTTTTAGTAATGGATTTTCTTGTTTGCCTGCACGCTCCTCAAGATCCTTTATATATGCATCTACATTTAGCTGAGTTGAACGAACTAGCATCTGCACAGGGAAAGAGAGAGTGTTTAGAAACTGCTGATAACTCGTAACTATTGCCTGCTGTTCATCTTCGCTTTTTAAGCTGAAATTCATACTGCCCACAGCAACTACAGCTCTCATTCCACCATTCTTTAGCAAAACCGTATTCTGTTTTATTTCTGCAATTGGTAGAAACCTTTGTACAGCGGTTGCCTCAGAAGCTTTCTTCCTGTTTCTCACAGATGACTTTGCCTTTGAATTCTTATCTTTTGCCATATTTATTTAGTAGTAGCGGTAACTTTTTCATCCAAAATAACACTCAATTCATCAAGTTTTACCTCCGATTTATTCATTGGTTTTTCTTCTTCAATTTCGTCTTCGCCTTTCTTTCCTTTCTTTTTCTTTGGAGTAGAAAATCTACTTACCATATCTATCCCCTTTCTTGGTTGCCAAACGCGACGCCTTGGCTTACTCATCATTTCAAGCATAAGTAGACAATATCTAAATAGAGAGATGTCATTTATTCGTATAACTGCAAATGCAACAGCAAATATCAGGGGCAGCCAGATCACTGCATGCATAGCTATTGGAACAGTTCCTGCAGCCTTTTTTGCAGAAGCAAACAAGACATAAGATATTCCACCACCTGCTCCGATCACGATGATCTGTATGAGCGACAATGGCCCAATTAGCTTGTCTTTTACACGTATATCCTGTGGAATTTTAACGTATTCCATAATCTCCTGATTATAGCATAAAACCGCCAAAATTACCACATAGGGGTTGTTATGGGCAATAACTTAGCTGTACATAGAAAATATACACAGAATAGAGGATGGAAATGATTTAAACGATTTAAAGGAGTGAAAGGAAATGTCAGTATTATCGTATATGAGCGTCTCCTTTCAATCCTTTCACTCTTTTCCATCCTTTCAATCATTCCACATAAACTTTCCTAGGCTTAGCTCCTTCACCTGGTCCTATCACACCCTTTTCTTCCAGAATATCCAATATTCTCGCTGCGCGCGCATATCCAACCTTCAAATGCCTCTGAAGCAAGCTTGCAGATGCTTTTCCTGACCTCTTCACAATATCTATAGCTTCAAAAGTTAGATTATCTCCTCCATCATCATCTGCATCCAAATCTATACTTTCACCTCCATCTTCATCATCTGGTCCCATAGATTCTGTATCACCATACTCATCTTCATCTTTGTCTCCAGAATCACCCAATCTTATTTCTGCTGTAATTGCTCCTCCTCCAGCTATTTTTATTTTGTTTATAACCTTTTCCACTTCGCTACTAGAAACATAAATTCCCTGAACACGAACAGGCATAGGAGTGTGTGCCATCGTGTATAGCAAATCACCTTTGCCAAGCAAATCCTCAGATCCTATTCCATCTAAAATAGTTCTCGAGTCTATTGAGCTAACTGTACGGAATGCAACACGACTTGGAATATTTGCTTTTATGATTCCAGTAATAACATCCACACTAGGTCTTTGAGTTGCAACGATAAGATGAATTCCAGTTGCACGTGCAATTTGTGCAATTCTAGTAATCATCATTTCTGTATCACGTCTGTATTGCCTCATCATAAGATCAGCAAGCTCATCTATAACTACTACAATTCTAGGTAGATGTTTTTCATCTTCATGTTTGTCATTAAATTCCTGTAAGTTTCTAGCTCCTACCTCCGAAAATCTAGCAAGACGACGACCCATTTCTGCAACCACCCATCTAAGAGCCTTAAGTGCTTTTTCTGATTCTGTAATTACAGGAGTAAGCAAATGCGGAATTCCATCATATAATGAGAGCTCTACACGTTTAGGATCAATCAAAATAAATTTAAGTTCATGTGGCGCATTCTGAAACAGAAGCGAAGTAAGAAACGTATTCATGCATACAGATTTTCCAGAGCCTGTAGCGCCAGCTATTAGTAGATGTGGCATTTCTGCAAGATCATGTACAACTGATTTTCCTGATACATCCCGTCCGAATGGCAAGCTAAGTGGAGACTCACTCTCACGAAATTCAGAACTTTCCAAAATTTCACGAAGATGAACAATAGTCCTCTTCTCATTTGGCATTTCTATACCAACAAGTGATTTACCTGGAATAGGTGCCTCTATACGAAGAGATGGAGCGGCCAAAGCAAGTGCCAAGTCGCTTTTCAAATTAGCAATTCTACTAAGTTTAATTCCTTCGGATGGCTCTAAAGCAAACTGTGTAACAGTTGGACCAGGATGAGCTTCGCGTACTTTTACAGTAACATCGAACTCCTGCAATTTCTCTTCTATCAGCTTAGCTTGCTTTTCCAATGTGGAATCATCAACCATAACCTCACTTCTTCCTGGATCTAGACAATCCAAAGATGGAAATTCCCAGTCATCAAATCTTGTATCTTTCATCTCTATCTCATCATCACTTTGTGCTTTTGCTTTTTTCTTTTTAGCTACCTTCTTTTTTGCCTCCCCTTCTCCATTTTCTTCTAGAAAAGCAGGTCTCACTATATTGAATACTTCTTCCTCTTCTTTTTTCTTCTTTTTGGATTTTCCAACTGTATCCACTTCATCCATCCCCTCTTCTATAGCATCCATATCTTCAGATTCCTTAGCTGCTGCGGACTTTCTCTTTCTTCTTTTTGGAGATTCCTCTTCATCATCTTCTTCTTCACTTTTAAACATTTCTACAATAGATCCCATAATATCTGAAATGTTCATCTCGAAAGTGATAAGCACACCAACTATTAGGAGAGAAGAAAGAACAGTGTAAGCAACTGGAATACTGGTAAATGCAAGCAGAGGAAACGCTGCCATGAATCCAATAGCACCTCCAAGCTCATCTCTTCTAACTCCTATTTCATCAAACGGAGCCTGTATGTGAATAATTCCAAGAATTGCTATTAAACAAACACTAAGGCCAAATCCTGCTCTAAGTTCTAAGTGATTCTCTTTTCCAAATAAAAATAAAAGCCCCGAAATAAATAATGCTGCAGGCAAAACAATTGCTCCCGAACCAAATAGGAATGCAAGTACCTTTCCTATAGCCTCACCTGCCATTCCAGCTGCACCCTGCAAAACTAAAAAGAATAAAACAGACAAAGCGATTTGAACAAAGCCACTTATATGTCTTCTGGTCTCATCCTTCAGCTCCAATGATTCAAGTGCTGGCAGCCTTTTACTATTTTTTCTCGTAACCCTACGTCTTTTTGTGCTTTTTCTTTTCTTTGGCATTTCGGACGAGATTATGACAGAAATCTATGATCAGGAACAGCCCCCTGTAATTAACCGCATACACTCGTACTCATCACTAGATCCATTTAGTTGCATTTCGTAATCTCCACTATAAATTTCGACTGTCCTTTCCATTTGCTCTCTAAAAGCATCCGAATCACATAATCCTCCTAGCTTTAGATCTCCAATAATATTTACAACGAAAAATCCTCTTTTCTCCTCTTTTACAGCAATTTCTATATCTTGTTCCCCAACAGGATTTTCATAACCATCTCTTGGCTCAAAATTTGGAAGTGCAGAAAAAACTGACTTTAATCTATTAGAAACAACTGGGATTTCATATTCCTCAAATATATAACCACAACCACCAATAGAATCATCTATCTTCACTACTACAACCTTAGAAGATTCGACTTCGTTTGTGTTTGAATTTCCATTTTCAGAGAAATCCTCAATTATGGACAAAGCTACTGCGCTCAAAAAAATAACGACGGCTATAGAAATCCAGTTTTTCATGACTCCTATCTTAGTCTAAATTCATATTACTGCTAAAGTAATAACATGACATTTATGATATTCGGTCCAAATGGGTTTATAGGGAAGCGTTTTATGAATGAGTTTGATAATTCCACGCCCTCAAAAGCAGATATAGCAGATAAAGAATCTGTAATAAAAGATTTAGAAGACTGTAAGCCAGACTGCGTAATCAACTGTGCAGGAAAAACAGGAAGGCCAAATGTAGACTGGTGTGAAGACAATAAATTAGAAACCATGAGAGCAAATGTGGAGGGGCCACTAATACTTCTAGATGAATGCATGAAAAGAAATATTTATTTTGTGCACCTGAGCACAGGATGCGTATATACCGGAGATAATGGTGGTAAAGGATTCTCAGAAGATGATCCTCCGAATTTCACAGGTAGTTTCTACAGTCGTACAAAAGGATGGTCAGATCAGATAATGCATGACTTTCCTGTACTTAATTTGAGGCTACGAATGCCACTTTGTGACGAAAGAGATCCTAGGAATTTAATAATGAAGTTATCTAAATACCAAAATGTACTAGACGTAGAAAATTCTATTACATATGTCCCTGATTTAATACGCATTGCAAAAACTCTTATAGAAAAGAAAAAAATCGGAACCTACAACATAATAAATCCAGGCCCAATATCTCCATACAGAATAATGCAGCTTTACAAAGAAATAGTAGACCCTGCACATGAATTTAACAGGATGACTCTAGAGGAACTCCCCAATCACACAAAAGCAGGTCGTAGCAATTGCACTCTAAATACTGATAAATTAAAAAATGAAGGTATAGAGCTAGAAGATGCAGAAAGTGTGGTTATAAAGGCGCTTAATGCATATAAGTTGAATACATAATTTATTCTTAATTTATATAAATATGCTGCATAATACTTGCAATTTGCATGCTTTTTGCATACTATATGCATACGTATTGATATATTTTACCACTATTAGCCATGGCACAAAAAGGCATACAAGTACGAATAGATGAAGATTTAAAAAAGAAAGCTGAAAGAATTCTTAAATCTCTAGGTCTGGATGTACCTACAGCAGTGAGAGTCTTCTTTAAGCAAATTACTATACAAGGTGGCTTGCCATTTGAAATAAAAGATAATGGTTACTATGACTACACTCCAGAGGAAATGAAAGAAATAGAAAAGGCTTATGATGAATCTTTTGATGAGAAAAATCTGTCTCCAGCATTTGATTCTACTGAAGAAGCTATAGCCTACCTAGAAAGCGAAGATGAAAATTAGATTTTCACATAAATTCACAAAAGAGTTCAGAAAACTAAAATTTTCTGATCGAGAAAAGACTAACTATGCCATTAGATTGTTCAAGAAAAATCCGTTTGATCCAAGTCTTTACAACCACAAACTAAAAGGTGACAAAAAAGGTGTTAGATCATTCTCTGCGGGATTTGATCTTAGAATTTTATATATAGAGGAAGATGGTCACACAATAGTGATTATGCTACATGTTGGGAAACATTCAAAAGTGTATTAGAATGACTTCCAATGTCTCAATGTATAGGTCTCACTGGCTTTATGGGTAGCGGAAAGGGAGAGATAGCAAATATCCTCAAGAAACGTGGATTTAAGTATGTATCCTTATCCGACATGGTTCGTAACGAAGCTACAAAACGTGGCCTAGAACATTCTCGTGAGAATCTACAAAAGATTGGAAATGAGCTTAGAGAACAAGGTGGTGCTGGAGTACTTGGTACGAAAGTTCGTGAAACAGTGTCTGCTTCTCCAGATTCAAACTGGGTAATAGACGGAATTAGAAATCCAGGAGAATGGAATGAGCTTAAGAAGATAAATAATTTCAAAATGGTTGGAGTGTCTGCAAGTCACAAAACAATTGTAAATCGACTTATGGAAAGACGTAGACAAGGAGATTCACTTACAGAAGAAACAATCCTAGAAAAACTAAAACGTGAAAGTGGAATCGGCGAACCTCCAGAAGGACAACAAGTAAAAAAATGTATAGATCACACAGATTATTTGATCCTAAACGAAGGAACACTAGAAGAGCTAGAAAATAAGTTTGAGCATTTTATAAAATTATCTGAAGGAACCGAACGTCCAACATTTGATGAGGTGTTTATGGAAATTTCTCATATATGGTCTAAGCGCTCTACATGTTTACGTAGGCAAGTAGGAGCAGTAATTGCAAAAGACGGACAGCAGCTTACTGCAGGATATAATGGCGCTCCTCGCGGAGTCCCCCATTGTGCTCAGATGGGAGGATGTCTACGCGCAAAGATGAATATCCCTTCCGGACAGCGTCACGAAATTTGCCGTGGTACACACGCAGAACAAAATGCTATAACTCAAGCTGCTAAGTTTGGGATAGATATCAGCGGCTCTACTCTGTACTGCAATACGTTCCCATGTGTGATCTGCACAAAGATGATCTTGAACGCAGGAATATCTAAAGTCGTATACGACTCAGATTACGATGATGCACTCTCTAAAGAGATTCTTGGACAGCAAGATGCTTTGAAACTTGTGAGGTATGAAGGAAGAAGAATAAATTAGAATCTTAGTTGTACAAATTTTGTATTCAAAACAAAGCATTTGAGATTAAAAATTTATCGAAAAATCTTTAACAAACACTTTAAAAACAATACCATGCAATGCCATGGTCACTGACTACATATCCTGGCATAACACAAGAACTATTCCAAATCTAGTGCAGCATTTTGGGAAAGATACACCAAGTGATCTCACAGGCCTGAATGCACTTTGCTTGTGTTCTGGAGGCAGAACACCACAAGAAGAAACACTCAAAAAACTAAAAGAAGCAGGCATTAGCAGCTGCTGGCTAGAAGGAGACTATCCCCCATATACTCCACGTATTTTTCATGATCTTGGTATAAAAGTCACTGCAGTGGATGTAGCAGATATGTCTCAAGAGCCTTTTGAAAGTCTGGCACTTGATTTGAGATATCCTGAATCTCTTGCTGTATTCGAAAAAAATTCTGCTCATATAGTGACAATGCACAACGCAATGGATGTAATATTTCCAACTGATAGATCGATGGTCAATTTTGCTAAGCAATTTACTAATCAAATTCGAAGAATTTTAAATTCTAAAGGCATCTTTGCAACTAACGAAGCAGGCAGATTAATGCGGCGCATAACTGGAAAACACGAAAATATTTTCTTTGGACAAGATGCTGACATATCAAGTGAAGAACTTACAACTGAGCAAAATAGATTTTGGGCACTAATCAAAGATATGATTGGCACTAATCATGGATATCAATATTAAATTTAAAATAAAAAAAGAAATTTAATTGTATGTAATAATGCACTTATGATCGATTCTTTTGCAAGTTGGCTAACATTTGAGACTCTAAATATCGCCGCAGATTCCCACATGGGCTTAAGTATTCACTTCTTTGTATATGAAACAGTAAAGATAATGCTCATGCTTATCGCTATGACACATGTGATGAGTTTATTTAGACATTATCTACCAATAGATAAAATGCAGGAATATCTCTCTTCTAGGCATTTCTTTGGACTAGATTATTTTCTCGCATCGACTTTCGGAGCTATAACTCCATTTTGTTCCTGCTCTTCTATTCCCCTATTCATAGGATTTCTACAAGCCAGGATTCCTCTTGGCCTTACTTTTGCATTTCTTACTACATCACCACTTGTAAACGAAGTAGCCATTGTAATTTTTCTAAGTGCATTTGGATGGAAAATCACACTGCTCTACACACTAGCAGGAATGACAATAGGAATGCTAAGTGGTCTTATATTAGGAAAAATGAATCTGGAAAAAGAGATAGATACAAAAATATTTACAGAAGCTAAAAAGCCTTGTTGCTGCAAATGTAAAAAAGACACACAAAATATATTTAAACAGATTTCAAACGAAGCCTTTTCTATAACCAAAAAAATAATGCCATTTGTAATACTTGGAATAGCAATTGGAGCTGGCATACATGGATATGTTCCAGAGGGATACTTCGAAGATTCTCTATCTGGCAACAATATATTCTCTGTACCTATAGCTGTAATTTTAGCTGTTCCACTATATGCAAATGCAAGCAGTGTAATACCTATAGTTCAAGCCTTAATCTCTAAAGGAGTGGCACTAGGAACTGCACTTGCCTTCATGATGGCCATTGTAGGAATATCTCTTCCAGAAGCACTCATACTTAAGCGTGTAATGAGCTGGAAATTACTTGGAAGATTTTTCGCAATTGTAACTATTGGTATTATTATTATTGGGTATTTATTTAATACCTTACCCCTTACGCTTCTTACTAAAATTTGATTTAGGCTTTCGATTATTTGAAACACGAGAAGATGGCTTTCTTCCTCTGCTGCTACCTCCTCTACTTCTACTTCCGCCACTTCCTCCTCTACTTCTACCGCCTCCTCCACGAGAACGTCTTGGGCTAGAAGATCTACTGTCCATAGAAAGAGAAGGGATCGATTCATGTTCTCTACGTTGCAGAGGCGTACGAATAAGTTTCTCAATATCACGAATATGTTTAGCCTGCGTAGGAGTTGCAAAAGAAATAGCTAACCCCTCACGGTCAGCACGACCTGTACGACCAATCCTGTGAACATAATCAGATGGATCATCAGGAAGATCGTAATTTATTACCAATCCAATATCCGTCACATCAATACCACGCGAAGCTATATCTGTAGCAACCAATACTTGATAACTACCCCTCTTGAATCCCTCTAGTGCTTTTCTACGCTGTACCAATGATCTATTTGAATGAATTTCTGCTGCACGAAAATCTGCCTCGTTTAAAGCGTGAGTAATTTTTTTGGCACCATGCTTCGTTCGTGAAAAGACAAGAACTTGTCCTTTGAATTCTTTTATAAGCGAAATAAGTAGTGATTGCTTATCGTGTTGCCTAACTATTATTAGCTCTTGCTCAACTTTTGCAGCTGCGGTTCCTGCTGGAGCTACTTCTATACGAAGTGGTAGATTCATCTGAGCAGTAGCAAGCTTCACTATGTCTTGTGGCATAGTCGCAGAGAAAAGTAATGTCTGACGCTCGCGTGGAATATGAGAAAGAATTTTATTTATCTGTGGCTTGAATCCCATATCAAGCATTCGATCTGCTTCGTCTAACACAAGAAGTTCTACTTCTTTTAGAGATACTGTCTTTCTTTCTAAGTGATCATTTAATCTTCCTGGAGTAGCTATAAGAATACGTGGATTTCTTTTTATATCTCTACGCTGCAATTGCATAGAAGCTCCTCCAACAAAAACTGCCATACGAATTCCAAGTGCAGATGCAAATGGCTTGAGCGCTTCTTCTACTTGATAAGCTAGCTCACGCGTTGGAAGAACTATAAGTCCCCTCTTTTTCCCAGAGGAAAGTTGCTGAAGCATTGGAATTCCAAATGCAAACGTCTTACCTGTACCAGTTTGTGCTACACCAATAAGATCTTTGCCCTTAAGTCCGGATGGAATGGCCTGATGTTGAATAGGAGTTGGTCTTGAGATTTTTTGCTTCTCTAGAATCTTCAAAATTTTAGGATTAATTCCCATACTACTAAAATCATCATATCGCTTATCTTTTTTATCACTTTCATTCATATAATCAGAGCATACCCTGAAATACGAAGAATAGAGAGTAAATAGTGGCTAAGATTATAGCTCTACAAGCTCTAAGCTATCATCAGAAGTAGTATCACCATCTGGATCGTTGTGGATAAGTTTCCATCGAATTATACCCAGAGCTTCTCCTGAATTTGGACATCTAACTAAAAGATCTCTCTCATCTGTATAAACATCATCTGTTTTTCTTTCCATGCCTGGAACAGGGCTCCAATTATTTGCCTGAGCTCTCCATGAGCACCGAATCGCATCTACAGAGAATGGAAATTTTTTCCCAATTTGTTGTGTACCAAAACTTTTGCGAACAGTTATAACCATTTCCGTTTCATCTTCACTTAACTCTCGTAAATTCAACATATGATCAACTTTCCATTCGAGATCATGAACTGGAGCTGCTTCCCACATTTGTAATTCATCTCTAATAATCTGAATAACATCAGAAACTGTTAACTCGCCTTCTGATAACTCTATTTCAAGGATTCTATCCAAAATTTCAGCTCTACATCCTTCAATAATATGAGCTTTATTTTTCTCAAAAGGATCAAACAGATCTTCATCAGTAGCTACATCCTTTATTACTTCTCTAAAAGAGGAATCATTTTCATGAGCATACTTTTCCCCAACCGAAGACCTATTGTATTCACCACTTTCGACTTGATCCAGATATGCTTGTACTGATGTTTCTACTGACATTTTGATATTTTGGAATTTAAATAAAGGAAGAAATTGTGGAGGAAATATTGGGATTTGTAAACTTGTTTTTATATATACATCTTACAAATTTGTATTATCCATCACATCAATCAATTTTCCATTTGGAAATATTAGGGCTTGTTCGATTGCATTTCGCATAAGATTCTCATTTTGCGTAAAAAAAGCAAATGCTCTAGGCAAAAATTTTCTCCTTGCAGATTTATCATCGCCTAGCTCACATTTACTTTCTGTACCATTTTCAAAGACAGGGACTTTAACTGCGCCGACTATATGATAAGAAGCCTCCAATGCATCACGACATGAATATGCAAATAAAGCACAAATTTCCGGCCTAGTACGTAAAATTGAATATATACATGCAGTTAAACAATCTGATGGATCATAAGCTGCAATTACATCTGATTCATTCAAAAATTTCATGCGCTTTCTACCAGGAGTAGATTGTCCATAAGATATCTGAAAATCTTCAACGCGCGCCAATATATTTAATTCTTCCGATAATCTACAAACTTCATCGCGAATTGAATCTATACTATTATCGGTATATTCACCATAAACATCCATACCATCACCACAATAGGAACTGCCATTTTCCGACTGCCTCATTGCAGCTTCCCAAGATGTATCGGAAGGTCGCAATAATGTAACTGTCTTTCTTTCAGAGAACATAGGAGGAATATTGTCTACTTCTACATATTTTTTTCAAGTATTTGTGTTAAAAATTTTCTGAGCTCCAAATACTACTACTTTGGCCCATGTTCGTGATATGCATTGGTTTTTACGGTCGTGTATTCACATGCTGGGAAAGTGCATTTGATGTTATCTGGAAATCCATGCAATCCGCCGAAAACAAGCAATTGATTACCTCCGCCATTTTTAACCATATTACGCAAAACCATTGTCTCTCTTTTGTTTTGCATAGCATTCGCTTCTTCGGTGCGACCTACGCGCATAAGAGACTGAGCTCTATCTCTAGTCTCAGCATCATCCACAGGAACAAGCCTGTCTATTTTTCCTTCCAGGAGCATCTGTCCCGCAGCACCTATTAGCAACTCATCTTCTCTTCTGCCTTTGTAATCTTCACTAGCTCTAAGCTTACCCAAGGCACCATTTATCCTTCGCATGTCTTCTTGTGCAGCTTCTATACAAATTTCCGTTATCCCAAGATCTTTTACAATTGTCTCCAGTACCAACTTATTTTCTCTCTGAATAATCTCTACCAGATCCATGTAATCAAGATGTAGTTCTGCAACAACTTTTAATTGTTCATCTGTAGCATTTACACCTAGGCCCATTAATTCTGCTAGATCAGTAACTGATATATAGTGAGCATCTAGTAAATGAATGATTGATATTTTTGGTCTTTCTGGATTCAGAACTCTATTTGCTTTATGTACACATGGATGTGCATCTAATTCTTCTATACATAAGTCTGTACCTACTTCGTGTCTGCAATCCGGATTATTACCTTGTGGATTTCTTACAACTCCCAATTGCAATGCTTCACTGCTTGCAGTAAGCGCCAGATATGTAACCATTACGTGAAATGGCTTTCTAGCTAAATCAATAGCTCGCAATATATGCTGATTCTCTTGGCCTTCTTCTAATTCACAGAATTCTCCCAAGTTCAGAAACGAAGCCGAACACTCTGAGAATCCTTGATTCTCTACACTGTTCATCTCATGGCATCAAAATCACAGTATCACCACCTCTCCCTTGAGGAACGACATACCCTCGCTTCATATCTCCATGATTCTCT
>JABICL010000010.1 GCA_018652265.1 Candidatus Peribacteria bacterium | reverse complement strand
CATGTGGAGGCGGAGGCGGAACTCCAGAAGATTGTGATGCAGCAGGGGATGAAGATGGAGATGGAGATGAAAACTGTGCAGACTCAGATTGTCCAAACGGAACAACATGTGGAACAAACGGACTTCAATGTTCTTCTGGATCTTGCACATGTCCTGGAGGTTCTACAGAAACCAATTGTAGCGACTCTACTGATAATGATTGTGATGGAGATACCGATTGTGCAGATTCTAACTGTAGCGGACTAACGTGTGGAGCTAATGGAAGAGAGTGCTCAGGTTCTTCTTGTGTATGTACAGGTGGTGGAGTAGAGGTTTGTGATTCAGGTAGTGATGATGATTGTGATGGAAATACTGACTGTGATGATTCAGATTGCTCTGAAGATCCTGCATGTTCTGGAGGTGGCGAATCAGAAATCTGTGATAATGAATATGACGATGATGAAGATGGAGACACGGATTGTGATGATATGGATTGTATGTACGATCCATCCTGTGATGGAGGCGGTGGGGGCGGATCAGAAATTTGTGATAATGGTTCTGATGATGATGGTGATGAAATGACAGATTGTGATGACGATGATTGTATGTACGATCCATCCTGTGATGGAGGCGGTGGGGGCGGATCAGAAATTTGTGACAATTACATGGATGATGATGAAGATGGAGATTGGGATTGTGATGATATGGATTGCATTGGCGATCCTTACTGTGAAGGAGGAGGAAGTAGTAGTAGCGGATATTAGGTGTTAAGAGGCTTGTACATGCATAAAAAGGATACTTGACAAAATGAAATATTAGATTAACATGAGATTTGCTATGCGTGCAATGGCAACTCCTGCTTCGGCTTCTTCTAAGGCAACAAAAAGTTCAGATGTTTTTGATGATAT
Organism: Candidatus Peribacteria bacterium; assembly: GCA_018652265.1. Classification (GTDB taxonomy): domain Bacteria; phylum Patescibacteriota; class Gracilibacteria; order Peribacterales; family Peribacteraceae; genus JABICL01. The sequence continues at coordinate 7,316 of JABICL010000010.1, read as the reverse complement.
AACTGAAAGAAGATTAGAGTTTGCGAATAGTGTTTTGGACAGAATTAATCGGATAATAGTGTGGCCACTTACTATTGCTGTAGTTGGGGTTTTTGCACAGGATCAGTATAGAATGCATACTGCAGAATCTGGAGTTGAGTCTACAGAAGGAACATCTGGTGTGCCTGAGGCAATTGCTGCTCTGTATGAACAGTTAGTAAATCTACAAAAAGAACTTGAAGTTGCTGTTAAAAGTAAAGATGAAAAATTAATTGTTACAGCTTTTGATGCTTTGGTATTACATCTTTCTGATAAATTTATTCCAGAACTTAAAAAGCTTCCAGATGATGTTTTGCTTACAGGAGAAATATTAGGCACTTTAAACGCAGTGCAGAAATCATTTGCAGATAATATGGAATTTCATAGATTGAATGGAGATATAGATGACTCTGAAAGAATTGGCAACAAAGGAATAGAATTGATAGTTGAGGGAGCTGGATCTTGCAAAACACAACAAGCACTTAGGATGCAGATTGCACTTAATGCACTTGTACGCGCTTTGGAATCTGGAGATTCATCTGTGTTACTTTCAGAAGCAGAAGATCAACTTCGATCTGTAACTAGTTTTATAAGTTCCGATATAGAAGCATCTGCTGAATTTAGCAATGCAGTGAAAGGATGCAAGCTTCTAATTGCAGCACAACGACTGAAATATGATATGAAAAGCCCTAAATTCCGAACAGAGTATTCGAAAACCTGGAATGATTGTAATTCTCTTGGTTGGACAAATAATACAGAAGCATTATCTCTTGCCCTGGAACATCATACTAGTGGTAATTTCGAAAAAGCGACCGTTGCATATGGGCAAATAGAAAATGGTCCAAATGTACTTGTGGACCTTGCAAAGGCACAGAAAAGAATGCAAGAAAAATTACAAGATCAGAAGTTGGCAAGCAATTATTAGTATTTCAATGAATTAATTATGGAACATCGCGAATCAGGAGTTACAAGACAGGCAACAGAATCGAGTATGAATAGAAGAAATTTTATTAGAATTGCAGGAGCCGGCACTGCTGCCTCTGCTGTTGCTGGAGTATTTATGCTAGCAAGCACAGATGAAGCTAAAAACTTGCCAGTTAATCAGCCTATAACAGATAGTGGTAATCTGGATGGGACTGATGCTTTGGGAGATAATATGTTGCATGTCGATGGTGTAAAATTTGGAGAATTTACAGGAGACTCACATTTTGTTGTTTTGTTTCAAAAAGGCGAAGAAAAATCTTGTGCCCCTCACATGAATATATCCACAAGAAATCCACAGGCATCAGATACAAGATTAAGCATAGGTGAGTTTGGAATTTCACAATGGACAACAATTAGTGAGGGTGAGACGGAGCATAAAGAGGGAATATCGGGATATCCATCTCATTCAGAGTTATGTAAAGAGCTTCTAGAGTTTATAAGAAAAAATGATTGTGTGGATATTGCTGAGCAATATTTAATTACACCAGGTGAGCCAATAGATCATGCAGACGATTCTTTTCCAGATCCAAATGCACCTCAAAAATATGAATCTTTGGATGCATTTTTTGAATCAAGAGATGCTATACCGAGTGAAAGATTGAGTCTGGAGGATTTAAATAAGATTTTTATATTAAAAGTGGCCATACAAATTGGTGGATATGAAACACTTGAGGATCTTAAAAAAGAGTTATCAGAATAATATTCTAGTAATTAGGTGTTAGGAGATCTGTGCATGAATAAAAAATTCCTAAATTTAGAAATACATTAGGAACAATAAAAGAAAAGACTGATTATCTAGTGCTTTCCGTTTGATCTACTTGACTTACAATTGCTGATGCTTTTGGTAAATCATCTTCTGTTTTATTCTTCCATGCTTCACACATAGCGCTTATTATTGATTTTCCTAAGCCTCTTACAGCTTCATCTGATACTGCAGGTATAGAGCTTGGATCAGTAGAGGTTTCTCTATTTGCCCAACAGTCTGCTATGCATTTTTGAAAGTGAGATTGAGTAAGCTCTTTAGCATCTGCATTAGAATCATCTGTAATATCAGATATTGTTGACATGATTCCATTTGCACCTTCTCTTACGTTAAAAGTGCTTTCATCTGTGCCAAGACACATGACATCAACAGTAGCTTTAGATGGTTGTCCATCTATTTGAATTGATATCATGCCAGAATATGAACATTTTCCATTGCCATCTGGACATGGATGCAAATCATCAATTGATATTGAAATGCCATCACCAATTGTCACTGCTTTGCTACTAGAAAGCCAAAGGTAACCTTTCCCATATGTTTTTGGATCACGTTTTTGATTTTTTGCATCTTTGTCAGCTGGATGAAGCTGTCCTTTAAAATCTATTTTTGCACGTTTTGCTGCAGCTTCTTTTGCTGCAGCTAATCTTTGTGCATTTAAATCAATCACTGAGTCATTTTTGTCATCTTTGTCAGGAAGTTTACTATAAACAAGTCCTGCGCCTAACAAGGTAGCTGCAGAGATAAGAAAGTTACGTCTCGTGGTACTGGTGCCAGTACTGTTTGATGCATTACTATCATTATTTGTGTCCGTAGGTAGTATTTCTGCATTGCTCATTGTGAATGTAATGCTAGCGAACAATTGTTGACATTGTCAAGTATATTTGACCCCATTTGATAAGGTGTTTCAGATTCTTATCATGCGAGATATGCAAGGTTCAGCATTATAATTTGTATCGTGCTTATAAATTTCTTGTGATAAGATTTATTGGAAATGCAAAAGCAATATGCTTCATTTTCAATTGCGCTAACTCTGTTTGTTTTTGGAATGGGATTTTTTATTGGATCAAATTTCCAATTATATTTAGTAGGAGAAGAAGTGTTAGCTGCTGGCTGTGGTGATGGAAATCTTGAGTATGGTGAAAATTGTGATGATGGAGGATGGTGTAATGGAACTGTAGAAGGAACTCATTGTCTTACAGATGCAGACTGTGGTGGCACACCTGGATCATGCCAAGTGGTTGGTGGAGATGGTTGTGATGCAACTTGTAATACAGAAATTGGTACGTGTGGAAATGGTGTAATAGAATGGAGAGGAGAGGCTTGTGATGACGGCAATACAACAAATGGTGATGGGTGTAATTCGACGTGTCAGATAGAATGCACGCTTACTTCAGAATGTCAGGCGCTTGCTGGGCAAGTATCACCGTGTTGGTGTAACGATTTCAATCAACCAGTTTGCAAATATACAGAAGTTTTAGGAGGGGTTTCTGCTGAATGTTATGCTGGAACTTGTCAGACACAACACGCAGATACATGTACAGAACCTCAGGCTCCAATTACTGGCGGTGGAGGAAGTTGTGGAGTTGGCGGTGGAAATCCTTGTGAAGATGAAGATATATGTGGAGATGGAAGAATTACTGGAATAGAAGAATGTGATGTTGGTGGAATTTGTACCGGAAGTAATAGGGCTGGATATAACGGAAGACATTGTTTTGATCTAGATCCAAGCGGATACAGGTTCTACGGTGTGCAAAGATGTGTGGCTACTGGTGGAACATGTGTTCCTAGAGGTGGACATGGATGTACTGTTGATTGCCTAGAGGAGTGTTATACAAATAGTGTTCCATGTTTTACAGATGATGACTGTGGAGATTGTGTAGAGGGAGTTTGTGTTGGTGGAATTTGCCAAGAAGTAAGTACTGCAGCTGTTTGTGGGAACTGGGTAAAAGAAGGAACAGAAGAATGTGATGATGGAAATGTTGTGGATGGTGATGGGTGTTCTGCTTTGTGTGTAGGTGAAGGATTATGTGATGGCGGAGGACAGGAGGCTTGTGATGCTGGCGTTTGTCCAACCTCTGCGAAGAAGTGGCAGATTACGTTTAGTGGCGTTCAGAATAATTCCTGTAATCTATGTACTACTCTAAATGCGACTATAGAATTATCAGCAGGAGCTTATGAAGGTAATTACTGTTCCAATTGTGATCATTGTTGGGTTGGACCAGATCTATGTGAATATGGAGGAGGTGAGCTAGATACAAGTAGATTGTATTTGAGTTACGATGGAGTTGATTGGAATCTTACTCTCAGAAATGAAAGTGGCGCATCTCCAGAAGAAGAGACTGTGTATTGGGCAAGTGGTGCTACATGGAATTGTAATAGTGCAAATACAATGAGTTGGGTTGGAACCACAGAATGGGATACATGTATTTGGCCAGAGACAGATATAACAGTAACTCCTGTGGGAGAAGTGGAGTGTGTTGATTATGGATGGCCTTAGGATTTAATTTGTGCTTTCCAGAGTTGCTATGTATTTACTCATAGCAGCTGTATTTTCTTCTATGGTTCTAGAATCATCAAATTCATATGGTGCAACATCAACAATATTTTCGTAAGTTTTCTTAAGCATGTAATCTGCAGCACGAATTGCACATTGGGCTGCCCCTTCTTCTAATTCTTCTGAGTGATCTATGGCAAGTTTTGCTCTCCTTGCTGCTCTAGATGCTACGCTGTCCGTATTTTCAGTATCTTCGCGATCTTGAAGAAGATCAATACTCTGATTTGCCCTATCAATACCATCGTATATAGATACAACAACTTCAGTATGTGTAGAAGGATCCAAATTAGCTGTTTCCATAGCGCCTCTGTAGCACTCTATCTGACTTTCAAGAATAGATTTCCTAATGTTATCTGGTGGGCCAGGCCTATCTAATTCTATGAAGTCCATACATTTATCGCCAATCGCTAAAAGGTTTTCTGGACTTTCGAATAGTAATAACTTATGAGTGTCTTGAGATGCTTCATCTGGACTCTTTCCTTCAGTATTTTCCAACGAATCTACTAGTACATCTTGTAGGTTATCACCTTTTCCTCCATGTATTCTTTTCCTTTTTTTCGCAGAATTTATAGCTTCTCTGTATGCCACTTGTCCAGCTCTGTATATATTGGTAGCACATCCGTTTACTACATCACTGTTAAGCTTCCTTTTGCTAGTTCTGCTATTTTTTATAACATGCCCAAGTTCAATATATGCTTTTGTATTGCCTGGAGATTGAGATATTTCGTCTGATAATCTTGCGATATCAGCAATTAATTCTTCGCGCGCTTTTTCATCAACATCTTTATGCATACAAAGATATATGGCAGAACAAAGCCCACTTGCGGCAATGGTACCAGTAGCACTTCTTCTAAGAAATGTTCTACGATCAAAAGGGTTTTCCTTTGAAGGCAAATCAGATGGTTTTTCTGTATTCATGATAGTTCTAATGTAGATCAATTGTTAGAAAGCCTATTGTCGCGTGGCTACGTATTGTTCTTCTGGAAGAATTTCCTCTCTTTTTTCTACTACTTCTATTGTGCGATTTTTGAGGATTTGTAGTGTTTCTTCAGGGCTTGCAGAATTATCAAAATCACCAAAATCCTTATTACTTGTTGTTCTGTTTAGATGATAATGAATTGCAAATAGGGCTCGCCATGCTCTTTTTTGATCTTTTGCTTCTATGAATCTATCAGCGTCCTCTATAGCTAAATCTATCGCACCAAGTATTGATGTAGTCTTATCGGTAGTTGGGGATATCGATTCAGTCTTTTTGGCAGCGTTCTTAGCTCTGAATGCGTAAGAATAAAGCCATGCCACATCTGTATTATTTGTGGATTCGAGGTCTGCATTGTGAATTGCGCCAAGTATCATTTTATGTTCCATTTCTAAAATTCCTATTCTTTCTTCTTCTGAAGGTCCCATATTATTAGATGATACGAGCGTTACACACTCGTCAGATCTGAACATTAGATTATTTGGACCATTTGTATTCATAAAATTCATAAAATTTTGATCTAAATCTACACTTGTTGTGCAGTCCTTAGCTTCGAGCATTGCTGTTAGTTTTGATTGAAAATTATTTCTTTCTTCAGGATCTGCCAATCTTGCAGCTTCTGCATATGCAACTTCTCTCACTTTTTCTGTAAGAGATTGAATTTCAGCTAAGTCATTTCCACCTCTTCTGAACGCTGCAAACATTGTGTTAGCGTGATTGAAAAGCGTATTCAACATCCTGATATATGAATTTGTGCTTCCTGAAGTGGCTACTGCATTAGCTGCATTTGTTATATTGGATATAATTTCTGCATCTTTTTGTGTTTTTGGGGAGAAGGGATTTGCACGATATGTTTCGCCAAATTCACCTTCTAGACTGAACATTAGAGCACAAACTGATGTCATGACTGCTGCAGCGACTGACAATATTTTTCCTGGAGTTGATTTTGGTGCAATTTCTAATGATTGAATATTCTGAGGTGCTATATGCCTTACGGCAATTGGGGAAGCGGCTAGATCTGCTGTATTTTCATCTGTTGCATCTGTCAATATATTTGCTGCAGCGGCTCTAAATTCCGTATGCTCTTTTAATAATCGAAGTGTTAACGGATAATCTTCTGAGCTATTAAGTGCAACTTCTAGTTGCTTCATATTTGTGACTGTATGACCATTTTCTATTAAATCACCAATTACATTGTGTAAATGTGCTATATGATTCGTTGATATTATCTCAGATCTACTAAAGTCAGCAATAGCCTGAGGTGCATCAGAATTCTGCTTCAACATTACAGTTGCAGATCCTTTGAGCGATACTCTTAAATTGATTAATTCTGCTGCATTTAAATCTGCTAAATGACACATTGCATCATCTGCAGAAAATTCATTTAATTCATCTGCAGAAAATTCATTATTGCCTATTTGTGCTTCGGCCTGCATCATTAGTTAAATATACTTGACAAAACACAGAAATGTCAAGTTATATTTTCTCTCATGTCTACATTATTGTTTATTCATGGAAAGCGGGGTTAGCAAGCCATTTTTTTATGTGTGTATCATTTAGCCTTTCACAACCACCGTCCTACAAATCATGTCGTGTAAGGCTAATCTCTTTTTGGTAAATATGATGATTACAGCAGAGCCTGAATGAGCAAGTGTGAGGAATGCAGATATTGCACGTAGTGCAGACCTCATATACGACATGCTTTCTCCTTCTGTAGTTACTACTCTGATTTGCATAGCGATTTTACCAATAGTGTTTTTCCCGTTTGCCTGCAATATTGTGAAATAAATTATTTGTGTGGCTATATAGACAAAATACAAAACATAAGTTTCCCTATGCTCTAATGCGATCCAAGATGTTTTTGCTAGAAAATAGAAAATCAAAAAAGTTGTTAGATATATAATTAGAAAATCTACAAAAAAAGCAAAGAATCTTTTTATAAGTCCAGCAGGATTATTATTCATAGTCATGATAAGAATATTATTTGCTACAAAAAGCATGTGCTGCATTCAAAATCTTTT